>NZ_JBMDWU010000429.1:0-10448 GCF_048594385.1 Micromonospora sp.
GACCCGGCCGGCGCCGTGGCGGCCGGCGCGACCGGGCTGCCCGTCCTGGTGACCACCGACCCCCGGGCGGTGCTGGGCGAGCTGGCCGCCGCCGTCTACGGCGACCCGACCGACGGACTCACCGTGATCGGGGTGACCGGCACCGCCGGCAAGACCTCGACGGCCTACCTGATCGAGTCCGGGTTGCGCGCCGCCGGCCACGTCACCGGCCTGATCGGCACCGTGGAGACCCGGCTGGGTGACCTGGTGACCGACAGCGTCCGGACCACCCCGGAGGCCACCGACCTGCACGCCCTGCTCGCCGCCGCGCGGGAACGCGGGGTGACCGCGGTGGTCATGGAGGTGTCCAGCCACGCCCTGGCGATGGGGCGGGTCGGCGGGGTCCGGTTCACCGTCGGCGGCTACACCAACTTCGGCTCCGACCACCTCGACTTCCACGCCGACTCGGCCGACTACTTCGCGGCGAAGGCGAAGCTGTTCGACGGGCGCTGCCGGGTCGAGGTGCTCAACCACGACGACCCGGCGCTGCGTCCGCTGTACCGGCCGGCCACGGTCAGCTACTCGGCGGCCGGTGACCCGACCGCCACCTGGTGGGCCGACCGGGTCGGCGGCGAGGGCTACGCCCAGCGGTTCACCGCCCACGGCCCGGACGGGCTCGACCTGCCCGCCGGGGTGGCGCTGCCCGGCCGGCACAACGTGGCCAACGCGCTGCTCGCGATCGCCTGCCTGGTCGCCGCCGGGGTCGACCCGACGACGGCCGCCGCCGGGGTGGCCGCCTGCGGCGGGGTGCCCGGCCGGCTGGAACTGGTCAGCGGGGACGCCCCGGTGCGCGGCGTGGTCGACTACGCGCACAAGACCGACGCCGTGGTGGCCGCCCTGGCCGCGCTGCGTGACTCCGGCACCGGCCGGCTGATCTGCGTCATCGGCGCCGGGGGCGACCGGGACCGGGGCAAGCGTCCGGCGATGGGCGCCGCCGCCGCCCGGGGCGCCGACGTGGTGCTGGTGACCGACGACAACCCGCGCACCGAGGACCCGGCGACGATCCGGGCCGAGGTGCTGGCCGGGGCGTACGCCGCCGAGGCGGCCGCCCGGATCGTCGAGGTGCCGGGCCGGCGGGAGGCGATCGCCGAGGCGGTCCGGCTGGCCGGGCCGGGTGACGTGGTGGCGCTGCTCGGCAAGGGGCACGAACGCGGTCAGGAGATCGCCGGCGAGGTGCACCCGTTCGACGACCGGACCGAGCTGGCGGAGGCGTTGCGCGTCCGCTTCGGTGACCTGGCGGGTCGACGGTGATCCCGCTGAGCCTGGCCGAGGTGGCCTCGGCGGTCGACGGCCGGCTGCACGCCGCCGACCCGGACACCCGGGTCACCGGCCCGGTCGAGTTCGACTCCCGCAAGGTCGTCACCGGGGCGCTGTTCGTGGCGTTCCCCGGCGAGCGGGTGGACGGGCACGACTACGCCGCCGGTGCGGTCGCCGCCGGCGCGGTGGCGGTGCTCGGCACCCGGGAGCTGCCCGGGGTGCCGATGGTGCTGGTGGACGACGCGCTGGCCGCGCTGGGCCGGCTGGCCCGGGCCGTGGTGGACCGGCTGCCGGGGCTCACCGTGATCGGGCTGACCGGGTCGTCGGGCAAGACCACCACCAAGGACCTGATCGCGCAGCTCGCCGTCCGGCTCGGCCCGACGGTCGCCCCGCCCGGCTCGTTCAACAACGAGCTGGGGCACCCGTACACCGCGTTGCAGGCCACCGCGCAGACCCGGTACCTGGTGATGGAGAAGGGGGCGCGGGGCGTCGGACACGTGCGCTACCTCTGCGACGTGGTGCCGCCGCGGATCTCGGTGGTGCTCAACGTCGGGGTGGCGCACCTGGGCGAGTTCGGCTCGGTGGAGAACATCGCCCTGGCCAAGGGGGAGCTGGTGGAGGCGCTGCCGGCCGACGGGCTGGCGGTGCTCAACGCCGACGACCCGCTGGTCGCCGCGATGGCGTCGCGCACCGCCGCCCGGGTGGTCCGCTACGGCGAGTCGGCCGACGCCGACGTGCGCGCGGTGGACGTCACCCTGGACGGGCGGGGCCGCCCGGCGTACACCCTGGTCACCCCGGAGGGGACGGCCCAGGTGCGGCTCGGGCTGACCGGCCGGCACCAGGTCTCCAACTCGCTCGCCGCGGCGGCGGTGGCCCGGGAGCTGGGTATGCCGCTGGCCGAGCTGGCGGCGGCCCTGGGTGACCTGGGGCTGGTCTCCACCCGCCGGATGGACGTGTTCACCCGTCCCGACGGGGTGACCGTGATCGACGACTCGTACAACGCCAACCCGGCCTCGACGGCGGTGGCGCTGCGCGCGCTGGCCGGGATGTACCGGGGCGGGCGGACGTTCGCCGCGCTGGGCTACATGGCCGAGCTGGGCGCGTACGAGGACGAGGGGCACCGGGAGGTCGGCCGGCTCGCGGCCGAACTCGGTGTCGACCGGCTGCTCGTGGTGGGTGAGCCGGCCGCGCCGATCCACGAGGGCGCGACAGCGGTAAGTGACTGGGGAGGAGAGTCGGTGCTGCTCACCGATCAGGCGGCGGCAGTCGAGGTGCTGCGCAGCGAGCTACGACCGGGCGACGTCGTCCTGGTGAAGGGCTCCCGGTACCGCACCTGGGAGGTCGCCGACGCGCTGCGGGTCGACGCCTCCGGGGCCGGCGCGGGCGCGGGGGGTGCCGCGTGAGGGCGGTCATCGTCGCCATCGGCGTGGCGTTCCTGGTGTCGTTGCTGGCCACCCCGCTGGCGATCAAGGTGTTCGCCCGGCTCAAGGCCGGCCAGCCGATCCGGTCGAACCTCGGGCTGGCCAGCAACGAGGGCAAGAAGGGCACGCCGACGATGGGCGGCGTGGTGTTCATCCTGGCCACGGTGATCGCGTACGTCGCCGGCCACCTCGCCCTGACCACCCTGCCGGACGCGCAGATCGCCCAGGTCGAGCCGACCATCACCGCCCTGGTGCTGCTGGGGCTGATGGTCTTCTCCGGCGCGGTCGGCTTCATCGACGACTTCCTCAAGGTGCGCAAGCGGCACAGCGGCGGGCTCAACAAGCGCGGCAAGCTGTTCGGGCAGATCCTGGTCGGCGCGGTCTTCGGGGTGGTCGCGCTGTACTTCCCGAGCAGCATGACCGACGCCAGCGGCGCGACGACCAACACCGAGACCGTGGGCAGCACCACGCTGAGCTTCATCCGGGACATCCCGGCCCTGGAGATCGGCAAGGTCGCCTCGGTGATCGTGATCATCATGGTGGTGATGGCGGCGACCAACGGGGTCAACCTCACCGACGGGCTGGACGGGCTGGCCACCGGCGCCTCGGTGATGGTGCTGGCCGCGTACGCGCTGATCGCGTTCTGGCAGTACCGGCACTGGTGCGCCGACCCGACGTACACCGCCAACCCGAACAACTACTGCTACGCCGTCCGGGACCCGCTGGAGATCGCGCTGATCGCCGGGGCGGCGGCCGGGGCCTGCGTGGGCTTCCTGTGGTGGAACACCTCCCCGGCCCGGATCTTCATGGGCGACACCGGCGCGCTGGGCCTCGGCGGGCTGATCGCCGGGATGGCGATGTCCACCCGGACGGTGCTGCTGCTGCCGATCCTCGGCGGGCTGTTCGTGATCATCACGATGTCCGTGGTGATCCAGATCATCTCGTTCCGCACCACCGGCAAGCGGGTGTTCCGGATGTCCCCGCTGCAGCACCACTTCGAGTTGGCCGGCTGGAGCGAGGTCAACATCGTGGTCCGCTTCTGGATCATCGCGGGCATCGGGGTGGCCATCGCGCTGGGCCTGTTCTACAGCGACTTCCTGGCCAGCATGGGCTGACCGACCGGGTGTGCCGGACGGGGGTTCCTCCTACCGGAGGGGCCCCCGTTTCGTATTTCGACACGCCGACCGGGGGGAACGGCCGGAACGGGCCGCCCGCAGCGGCGATGATGGGCGGGTGGGGGAGGACCGAGGCACGAGCACCGGGACGACGACGGAGACCCAGCCGCGGCGGGCCGCGGGGACGGGCCGTACCGCCGACCCGCCCGGCGGGCTGTCCGGGCTGGGCCCGGCCAGCGGCCTGGCGGCGCTGCGCGGCCTGCTGGCCCGCCCGCTGACCTCCTACTACCTGCTGCTGTCCAGCGCCGGCCTGCTGCTGCTGATCGGCCTGACCATGGTCTTCTCGGCCACCAGCGTGCGCGACTACGCCGAGGCCGGCGACGCCGCCGCCTCGGTGACCAAGCAGGCCATCTTCGCGGTGATCGGCATCGTCGCGTTCTGGGCCTGCCAGCGGCTGCCGGCCACCACCTTCCGTTCGCTGGGCCGGCCGCTGCTCGGCGGGGCCGTGGTGCTGCTGCTGGTGCTCAACCTGCTGGTCGCCCTGGAAGCGCTGTTCGGGGTGACCTCGGTGGGGCCGCTGCGGGCCCACCTGCTCTGGCTCTACCTGGGGCCGATCCAGGTGCAGCCCGCCGAGCTGACCAAGCTGGCGCTGGTGCTGTGGGGCGCGCACGTGATCGCCCGCAAGGGCGCGGCACTGGGCTGGTGGCGGGAGCTGGCCACCCCGCTGTTCCCGGTGGTCGGCCTGCTGTTCGTCCTGGTCGGCTACAACGACCTGGGCAGCATGCTCTGCCTGCTGGCCATCGTGGTCGGGCTGCTGTGGGCGGCCGGGGTGCGGCTGCGGGTCTTCGCCGCGCTGTCCGCGGTCGGCCTGGTCGGGGTCGGCCTGCTGATCGCGGTGGCCTCGCTCGGGGCCGGCTCCGGGGCGCGCGGCCAGGAGAACTACCGGCTGGCCCGGCTCACCTCGTTCCTCGACACGCCCGACCCCAAGGTCTGCGCCGAGCAGGCGCTGGAGGGCTGCTGGCAGATGGTCCAGGCGCGCAACGCCATCGAGCACGGCGGCTGGTTCGGCGTCGGACTGGGCAAGAGCAGCATCAAGTTCGGCTGGCTGCCGGAGGCCCACAACGACTTCATCTTCGCCGTCATCGCCGAGGAACTGGGCGTGGTCGGCTGCACCGTCATCCTGGTGCTGTTCGCCGTGCTGGCCTACACCGGGCTGCGGATCGCCCGCCGGGTCGCCGACCCGTTCCGCCGGCTCGCCGCCACCGCCGTCACCGCCTGGCTGGTCGGCCAGGCCGTGATCAACATCGGTGGGGTGACCAAGCTGCTGCCGCTGACCGGCGTACCGCTGCCGTTCATCTCCGACGGGGGCAGCGCCCTGGTCGTCACCCTGGCCGCGGTGGGCATGCTCGCCTCCTTCGCCCGCGCCGAGCCCGACGCGGCCCGAGCCCTGCACGCCCGTCCGCCCGCCCGATGGGTCCGACTAGTCTGGGCCCCGTTGCCGCCGCTTCCCGGTGCGCGGAGCCGACCGGCGTCGCCACCGGCTGCCCCGGGGTCCGTACCCCGGGCGCGCGGGCGGCGACCCGACGATCAGGCCGTACCGCGCGGCGTCCGGCAGGACCGGACCCGGGGCGGGCCGGCGAGCGAGAGGAGACGCTGATGGGTCCGCTGCGTTCGGTGGTGCTCTGTGGAGGGGGCACCGGTGGGCACATCTACCCGCTGCTCGCCTTCGCCGACTGCCTGCGCCGACACGACCCGGGCGTCCGGATCACCTGCCTCGGCACCCCCAAGGGCCTGGAGAACGAGCTGATCCCGCCGGCCGGCTACGACCTGCGGCAGATCCCCGCCTACCAGCTGCCCCGCTCGGTCAACATGGGCCTGGTCCGCACCCCGGACCGGATGTGGAAGGCGGCCCGCGCCGCCGGCAAGGTGATCGACGAGGTCGCCGCCGACGTGGTCGTCGGCTTCGGCGGGTACGTCTCCGTCCCCGGCTACCTGGCCGCCTGGCGGCGCGAGATGCCGATCGTCATCCACGAGGTGAACGTCCCGCCGGGGGTGGCCAACCGGCTCGGGATGAAGTTCACCAAGAACATCGCCGTCGGTTTCCCGCACCAGCCGGCCCAGGCCGAGGCGCTGCGCGACGCCCGGGTGGTCGGGGTGCCGCTGCGCCGGGGCATCGCCGGGCTGGACCGCAACGCCGTGCGGGCCGCCGCCCGCGCCCACTTCGGACTCCGCCCCGACCTGCCGGTGCTCTTCGTCGCCGGCGGCTCGCAGGGTGCCCGGTCGATCAACCTGGCGGTCTCCGGCGCGGCCAAGGAGCTGGCCCGCAACGGCGTGCAGGTGCTGCACGTGATGGGCGCCCGCAACGAGCCGGTGCCGATCCCCACCGACCTGCCGGTGCCGTACGTGGCGCTGCCCTACCTGTCCGAGATGGAGTTGGGCTACGCCGCCGCCGACCTGATGCTGGCCCGGGGCGGGGCGATGACCTGCGCCGAGGTCGCCGCCATCGGACTGCCCACCATCTACGTGCCGTACCCGCACTCCAACCAGGAGCAGAAGCGCAACGCGCTGCCCGTGGTGGAGGCCGGCGGCGGGCTGCTCGTCGACGACGCCGAACTGACCCCGGCGTGGCTGGAGCGCACCGTGCTGCCCCTGCTGCGCGACCCGCAGCGGCTGTACGCGATGGGTGCCGCCGCCGCCGCGTACGGGCGACGCGACGGCGACGTGGCCCTGCTCAACTTCGTCTACGAGGCGGTGGCCCGGTGAGCCGGTCCAGCGCGACGGGAAGGTACCTGGCATGAACACCGCGCAGTTCACCCCGGCCGGCACGCTCACCGCGGAGGACCTGGGCCGGATCCACCTGATCGGGGTGGGCGGGGTCGGCATGAGCGGCCTGGCCCGGCTCTTCCTCACCCGGGGCCTGCCGGTCTCCGGCAGCGAGCTGCGCGAGTGGCCGTCGCTGGCCGGGATGCGGGCGCTGGGCGGCACCATCCACATGAGCCACGAGGCGACCAACCTCGACGGGGTGGACACCGTGGTCTACTCCTCGGCCATCCCGCAGGACCACCTGGAGATGGTGGAGGCGCGGCGGCGCGGGCTGCGGGTGCTGCACCGCTCCGAGGCGCTGGCGGCGGCGATGACCGGCCGGCGGACGGTGGCGGTGGCCGGCACCCACGGCAAGACCACCACCACCTCGATGGTGACCATGGTGCTCCAGCAGGCCGGGGTCGACCCGTCCTTCGTCATCGGCGGGGAGATCTCCGAGGTGGGCTCCGGGGCGCACCACGGCACCGGCGAGCACTTCGTGGTCGAGGCCGACGAGAGCGACAGGTCGTTCCTGATCTACCGCCCGTTCGTCTCGATCATCACCAACATCGAGGCCGACCACCTGAACACCTACGGCGACCTGGCCACCCTGGAGGCGACCTTCGCCGAGTTCGCCCGGCTCACCGACCCGGCCGGGTTCGTCATCACCTGCGCCGACGACCCGGGCGGGCGGCGGCTGGCCGAGACGCTGCGCGCCGAGGGGCGGCGGGTCTGGACGTACGGCGAGGCGGCCGACGCCGACCTGCGGCTGTCCGAGATGGCCTCGTCGGCCCAGGGGGTTCGCTACCTGGCGGCGCTGGACGGCCGGTCGCTGGGCGAGATCCGGCTGCCGGTGCCGGGGCGGCACATGGGGCTCAACAGCGCCTCGGCGGTGCTCGCCGCCCACCTGCTTGGCCTGCCGGTGGCGGCGGCCGAGGCGGCGCTGGCCGCGTTCCCCGGGGTACGCCGACGCTTCGAGCGTAAGGGCGTCGCCGACGGGGTGCTGGTCTACGACGAGTACGCCTACCACCCGACCTCGATGACGCTGGCCCTGCAGACGCTGCGGGAGGTGGCCGGCGACGGCCGGCTGATCGTGGTGTTCCAGCCGTACCGGCTCTACCGCACGCGCGACCTCCAGGCGGAGATCGCCGCCGCCCTGGGCATCGCCGACGAGCTGGTGCTGCTGGAGGTCTTCGGCCCCGGTGAGCTGCGCCAGCCGGGCGAGGGGTCGGCGGCGTTGCTGGCGGCGGTGCCGCTGGACGCGGCGCACAAGGTCTTCGTGGACTCGTTCGACGACGCGCCGGTGGAGGTGGCCCGCCGGGCCCGCCCGGGCGACGTGGTGGTGACCATGGGCGCTCCGCCGAGCTCGCTGCTGGGTGACCAGCTGCTCGACGCGCTGACCGCCCGGGTGACCGGGCCGGCGACCGGGTCGGGCCGGGACGGCACGGCCTTCACCACCGGATGAGTCCCGGCCCGGCCCGGGGCCGGACCGGCCGTGCCACGGGCGCGGACGGCGGCCCCCGACGTGGTCCGGTGCGGCGCTGGCAGCTCGTGCGGGCCGGCAGCGACGCCGTCCCGCCGTCCACCCGGCGGTTCATGGCGCGGGCCCGGCAGCGGCGGATGCGGGCCGCCCTGCCCTGGGCGGTGCTGGCCGGGGCGCTGGTTCTCGTCGCCCTGGTGGCCTGGACGGTGCTCGGCTCCGGCCTGTTCGGGGTGCGCGAGGTCCGGGTGGAGGGGGCCCGGCTGGTCACCCCGGTCGAGGTGCGCGACGCGGCGGCGGTGCCGGACGGGGTGCCGCTGGCCCGGGTGGACCTGGCGGCGACGGCCCGGCGGATCGGCGCGCTGCCCCCGGTACAGCGGGCCTCGGTCCGCCGCGACTGGCCGGACACCCTGGTGGTGACGGTGGTGGAGCGCACCGGGGTGGCGGCGGTGCCCCGCGACGACCGGTTCGTGGTGCTCGACGCCAGCGGGGTGGTGTTCCGCGAGCTGCCCCGCGCCCCGCAGGGACTGCCGCTGGTGCGGTTGGCCACGCCGGGGCCGGACGACCCGGGCACCCGGGCGGCGTTGCAGGTGCTGGCCGTCCTCACCCCGCAGCTGCGGGCCGTGCTGGTCGAGGTGGGCGTCGAGGGGCTGGCCCGGATCGGGTTGCGGCTGCGCGACGGGCGGACGGTGGTGTGGGGCGACGCGACCCGCAGCGAGGACAAGGCGCGGGTGGCGACGGCGTTGCTCGGTCGGAAGGCCGACACGATCGACGTCAGCGCGCCGGACGTGGTCACGTTCCGGTGAGGTCCGCAGCGAACGTGAGTCGTTACGCTCCCGGCGGCGACACGCCGGTGAGGTCCTTGGCTCTCGGCGTGGGGGCGCTTACGTTGCCCCGAAGAGGATCAGTGGTTGACATAACTGTAAGCCTCTAGTAGAGGGTTAGGGTTCACCACTGATCCTCGCTGGTGACAGCTCGTCGACCACCGGTCTGGGCCACGCCGTACCGGGGCGCTGCGAGCCAATCTCGAAGGGAAAGGACCGGAGATGACACCTCCGCACAACTACCTGGCGGTCATCAAGGTCGTCGGCATCGGCGGCGGCGGCGTCAACGCCGTCAACCGCATGATCGAGGTTGGGCTCAAGGGCGTCGAGTTCATCGCGATCAACACCGACGCGCAGGCGCTGTTGATGAGTGACGCCGACGTCAAGCTCGACGTCGGCCGGGAGCTGACCCGGGGGCTCGGCGCGGGCGCCAACCCCGACGTCGGCAAGAACGCCGCCGAGGACCACCGCGACGAGATCGAGGAGGTGCTCAAGGGCGCCGACATGGTCTTCGTCACCTGCGGCGAGGGCGGCGGCACGGGCACCGGCGGCGCGCCGGTGGTCGCCAACATCGCCCGCAAGCTCGGCGCGCTCACCATTGGCGTGGTCACCCGGCCGTTCGCCTTCGAGGGCAAGCGCCGCCAGACCCAGGCCGTGTCGGGAATAGACGAGCTGCGCAACCAGTGCGACACGCTGATCGTCATCCCGAACGACCGGTTGCTCGCGCTGGGCGACCGGGGGATCAGCATGATGGACGCCTTCCGCACCGCCGACCAGGTGCTGCTCTCCGGTGTCCAGGGCATCACCGACCTGATCACCACGCCCGGCCTGATCAACCTCGACTTCGCCGACGTCAAGAGCGTGATGAGCGGGGCGGGCAGCGCGCTGATGGGCATCGGCAGCGCCCGGGGCGAGAACCGGGCGGTCGAGGCGGCCGAGGCGGCCATCTCCAGCCCGCTGCTGGAGCAGAGCATGGACGGCGCGCGGGGGGTGCTGCTGTCCATCGCCGGCGGCTCCGACCTGGGCCTGTTCGAGATCAACGACGCCGCGCAGCTGGTCACCGACGCGGCCCACCCGGACGCGAACATCATCTTCGGCGCGGTCATCGACGACGCGCTCGGCGACGAGGTGCGGGTCACCGTGATCGCCGCCGGCTTCGACGGGGGCACGCCCGCGTACAAGGCGTCCGAGTCGCCGCGCAAGAGCAACCAGAACCAGCCCACGCCGCAGGCTCCGGCGGTCACCGCACCGGCCGTCATGCCGCCGCCGCAGCAGTCGCCGCGCCGGGTGCTCTTCGACGACGTCGACGTGCCCGACGTCCTCAAGCACGGGTCCTGATCCCGCCGATGACGGACAACCACGTCGGCGACCACGCCACCCCGCCCCCGGCGGGCACGTCCCCGGTGGGTCGCGCTGCCGCGTCGCCGACCGGGCGGCCCGGCCGATGACCGCTGCGCCGGATCCGGTGGGCGCCGACCGTCGCGCCGCGCTCGCGGCCGGGCTGGCCGCG
>NZ_JBMDWU010000043.1:0-2002 GCF_048594385.1 Micromonospora sp.
CGCCGGGCCGGCGGCCCCGGCCCCGTACCGGCGCGGGCGGTGCCGCGTCCCCCTTGCCGAATCCTGGCGCGTCCCTGACGTTGCTCGAACATTCCCGGGCGAAAGTATTGATATGATGCCTTTTACCGTTTTTCGCCCTGAAGTCGGGCGGCGTCGCACCGGCCGGTCCACCGCCCGGATCGCGGGAACGCTCGCACTGCTGCTCGCCCTGACCGCCCCGGCGGGATGCAGTCCCCGCCGCGACCGGGCCGACTCCCCCACCGGCCCGACGGCCGACGCGCCGTCCGGCGCGACCCGGCCGGCGGCGGACACGCCCGTCGGCAGCTCCACGCACACCCTCACCGTGGACGGGCGGGAACGCAGCTACCGGCTCTACCGGCCGGCCTCGGCCGACCTGAGCGGGCCGGTCCCGCTGGTGGTGATGCTGCACGGCGCGGCCGGCACCGGCGAGCAGGCCGAGCAGGCGTACGGCTGGACCGGCCAGGCCGACCGGGACGGGTTCCTGGTGCTGTTCCCGGACGGGCTGAACCGGGCCTGGGCCGTCGGTCCACAGTGCTGCGGGGCACCCGCCCGCGACGGCGTCGACGACGTCGCGTTCATCACCGAGCTGGTCGCCACGGTCGGCCGGGAACTGCCTGTCGACCCGGCCCGCCGGTACGTCACCGGGATCTCCAACGGCGGGCTGCTGGCGTACAAGCTGGTCTGCGACACCACGACCTTCGCCGCGATCGGCGCGGTGGCGAGCACCCTCACCGGGCAGTGCGCCGACCCGAAACCGGTGTCGGTGCTGCACATCCACGGCCAGCAGGACCAGACCATGCCGTACGGCGGCGGGCCCGGCCGGCGGGACAACGGCGGTACCGGACGCAACCCGGTGAAGATCGACGGCCCGCCCACCCCCGAGCTGGCCGCCCGCTGGCGCAGCATCGACTCCTGCGGCGCACCGAAGGTCACCACCGACGGGCCGGTCACCCGGTCCACCGCGAGCTGCCCCCAGGGCCGCGCCGTCGAGCTGATCACCGTCGCCGGCGCGGGCCACCAGTGGCCCGGCGGCCGACCCAACCCGCCCCGGGCGGAGAAGCTGCTCAACCTCGATCCCCCCTCCACCGCGCTGAACGCCACCGACACCATCTGGCGGTTCTTCGCCGCGCACCCCCAGCCCTCCGGCGGCTGACGGCACCGCCGCCGGCCCCGTCGGCACCCGCACCCCCTCAGGACAGGAGTTGAGATGCCCAGCAGAGACGGGCCGGCCGTGGTCGAGGTCGACAACCTCGTCAAGCGCTACCCCCGCACCGACACCAACGCGGTCGACGGGCTGTCGTTCACGGTCACGCCGGGCGAGATCTTCGGGCTGTTCGGGCCGAACGGGGCCGGCAAGTCCACCACCGTCGGCATCCTGACCACCCGGTTGCGGGCCACCGGGGGCCGGGCCGTGGTCTGCGGGGTCGACGTGGGCCGGGACCCGGCCGCCGCCCGTGCCCACCTGGCCGTGGTGCCCCAGCACAACAACCTGGACCGGGCGCTCACCCCCCGGCAGAACCTCGTCTACCACGCCACCTACCACGGGGTACGGCGACGGGAGGCGCACGCCCGCGCGGCGGAGCTGCTGGAGCGGTTCGGCCTCACCGAGCGGGCCGACCGGCGGATCGAGGCGTACTCGGGCGGCATGGCGCAGCGGTTGATGATCGCCCGGGCGCTGACCCACGAGCCGGCGGTGCTCTTCCTCGACGAGCCGACCAACGCCCTCGACCCGCAGACCCGGCTGCTGATCTGGGGGCAACTGCGGCAACTCCGCGAGCGGGGGGTGGCGATCGTGCTGACCACCCACGCGATGAACGAGGCGGCCCGGGTGGTCGACCGGGTCGGCATCGTCGACCACGGCCGGCTGCTCACCCTGGACACCCCGACCGCCCTGGTCCGGGGCCTGGCCGGGGACGCGCTGCTCGACCTCACGGTCACCCCGGCCGGCGGGGACGACCCGGACGCGCTCTGCGCCGCCCTG
>NZ_JBMDWU010000430.1:0-9493 GCF_048594385.1 Micromonospora sp.
CCCGGGGGGCGGCGCGGCCGCCGCCCCCGCGCCCCCCGGCGGCCGCGGTGACCGCGGGCGCCGGGGCGGGGGCCCCCGCCCCGCCCGCCGCCGCCCCGGCGTCGCGCCGGCCGGGCGCCGGGACCGGGTGGGTGTCGGGACCGGGCGGGCTCAGACGCCGGAGGTGGCGAGCACCCGGGCCGGGGGGTCGTCGGTGGCCGGCGGGGCGGTCTCCCGGTTGGGCAGCGAGAGCCGGATGACCTTCCACCAGGCGGAGGCGACCTGCTTGGGCAGCGGGCCCGTGGTGTAGGCCAGCCCGTACCTGTCGAACAGCGCCCGCACCTGCGGGGCGATCTCCTGGTAGCGCTTGCTGGGCAGATCGGGGAAGAGGTGGTGCTCGATCTGGAAGGACAGGTTGCCGGTCATGATGTGCAGCAGCCGACTGCCGCTGATGTTGGCCGAGCCGAGCATCTGCCGCAGGTACCACTCGCCCCGGGTCTCCCCCTCGATCGACGTCTTGGAGAACGTCTCGACCCCGTTGGGGAAGTGGCCGCACATGATCACCGAGTGGCTCCACAGGTTGCGGAGCAGGTTCGCGGTGAAGGTGGCGGCCAGGGTGGTGAGGAAGGACGGGCCGGACAGCAGCGGGTGGATGACGTAGTCCTTGAGCACCTGACGGCGGATCTTGCGGCCGACCGCGCGCAGCCGGGCCCGGAACTCGGGCGTCTTGTGCCGGCCCTTGCGCAGGTTACGGCCCAGCTCCAGGTCGTACGCGGCGATGCCGTACTCGAAGAAGCAGGCGTTGAGGAAGTTCCACAGCGGCTGGCCGAGGTGCATCGGGTACCACTTCTGGTCCTCGTCGACGCGCATGATGCCGTACCCGAGGTCGTTGTCCTTGCCCAGCACGTTGGTGTACGTGTGGTGCAGCTGGTTGTGCGAGTGCTTCCACTGGTCGGCCGGGGAGACGTGGTCCCACTCCCAGGTGGTGGAGTGGATCTTCGGGTCGCGCATGAAGTCGTACTGGCCGTGCAGGATGTTGTGGCCGATCTCCATGTTCTCCAGGATCTTGGCCACCGTCAGGCCGGCGGTGCCGACCACCCAGGCCGGCGGGAAGAGCGAGAAGAGCAGCACCGCGCGGCTGCCCATCTCCAGGGTCCGCTGCGTCTTGATCACCTTGCGGATGTAGGCCGCGTCGCTCGCGCCGCGCTCGGCGAGCACCCGGTCCCGGATGGCGTCGAGTTCCTTGCCGAGCGTCTCGATGTCCTCGGCGCTCAGGTGGGCGATCGGGTTGACGGGCTTGTGCTGGATGACGGTCACGTCCGGCCTCCGGTCAGAGATCGATGTCGCAGGAGCCGGCCGCCGCCGACACGCAGGTCTGGATGAGCACGCCGTCCCCGGGGACGGCGGTGGTGAGTTCCCCGGTGCGCAGGTCCCGCACCGCGCCCTGACGCAGCGGCAGGACGCAGCCGTAGCAGATGCCCATCCGGCAGCCGGAGGGCATCAGCGCGCCGGCGGCCTCACCGGCGTCGAGGATCGGGGTGCCGCCGTCGGCGGCGAGGGTCAGGCCGGTCCGGGTGAAGGTGACGGTGCCGCCCTCGCCGGGTGCGATCACCGTCGGCCGGAACCGTTCGGTGTGCAGCCGGTCGGCGACGCCGGCCGCCGTCCAGTGCTGCTGGGCGGCGTCGAGCAGGCCGACCGGGCCGCACGCCCAGGTCTCCCGCTCGAGGTGGTCGGGGACCAGGGTGGCCAGTTCGTCGACGCCGAGCAGGCCGTCGCGGTCGGTGTGCCGCTCGACCAGACGGATGCCGCCCTGCGCGGCCAGCGCACGCAGGTGCGCGCCGAACACGACGTCGTCGGGGGTCGGTGCGGAGTGCACCACGACCACGTCGGCGCGGGTGTGCACGCCGGCCCGGAGCATGCCCATCACCGGGGTGATGCCGCTGCCGGCGGTGAGGAACAGCACCCGGGTGGGGGCCGGGTCGGGCAGGACGAAGTCACCGAGCGCCTGGTCGAGCTGGACGACGGTACCGACCCGGGTCCGCCGGACCAGGTGGTTGCTGACCCTGCCGTCGGGGATGGCCTTGACGGTGACGCTGATCAGGCGGTCGGGGCGGTCGGGGGCGGAGGTCAGCGAGTAGGCCCGCCACTGGCGTACCCCGTCGACGTCGACGCCGAGGCGGACGTACTGGCCGGGGGTGTGGCCGCGCCAGTCGCGGCCGGGCCGGATGGTGAGGGTCGCCGCGTCCCGGGTCTCGGGTTCGACGGCGACGATCCGCCCGCGCAGGGCGGCCCCGGCGCGCAGCGGCGCGACCAGGTCGAGGTAGTCCTCCGGCAGCAGCGGGGTGGTGACCGTCTCGGCCAACCGCAGGAGCCGGTCCCGGACGGTGCTCTTCGCCGCAGGGTGCGGGACGGTGGTGGTCATAAACCCAGGATCCTCGCACTTTCGCATAACATCTTGACCAGGGAAGGTGAATCGGACGCGATAACTTGTTCGAAGGGAACAACATGTCGGAATCGGGGGCGACCGGCCACCTGGGTGGTCGACTGGAACTCGACGCACCGGTGGCCGCGCGGTTACGCGGCCGGCTGCCGATGGTCGCCGCGCACACCGTCACCACCATCACCGCCGAGGTCCCCGCCTACTCCGGCACGCTCACCGGCCAGATGCGCGAAAAGATCGAGAACGCGGTACGGATCGCGTTGGGCACCTTCCTCCAGCTCATCGAGCGGGCCGGCGCGGAGACCGACCCGAGCACCCCGCTGACCCGGGCGTTGGAGGCCGCGTACGCGCTGGGCGCCGGGGAGGCGCGGGTGGGGCGGAGCATGGACGCGCTGCTGGCCGCGTACCGGGTGGGGGCCCGGGTGGCCTGGCGGGAGGTCTCCACCACCACGGTGCGCAGCGGGCTGTCCGCCGAGACGGTCGCCGAGTTCGCCGAGCTGATGTTCGCCTACATCGACGAACTCTCCGCCGCCAGCGTCGCCGGCCACTCCGACGAGCTGGCCAACGTCGGTCGGGCCCGGCGGCGCGACCTGGACCGGCTCACCCACCAACTGCTCGCCGGGGAACCGGAGGAGGTGCTGCGGCGCAGCGCCGAACGGGCCGAGTGGCCCCCGCCGCAGACCCTGACCGTGGTGGTGCTGCCCCGCAGCAGCCTGCGCGGGGTGCTCGCCGTGCTCCCGGCGCACACCCTGGAGAGCGGCGAGGAACCGCCCGGGGCGCAGTGGGCCGAGGAGGGGGCGCTGCTGCTCGTACCGGACATGCACGGTGGGCGGCGGCGGCAGCTCGCCACGGCGCTGCACGGGCAGCGCGCGGTGCTCGGGCCGGCCCGGCCCTGGGTCGCGGTGGCCCGGTCGTACGAGCGGGTGCTGAAGGCGCTCGCCCTCGGCGTGGCGTCACCGGCGGACGCCGCCGCGTGGGACACCGAGCAGCACCTGGCCCGGCTGGTGCTGCACACCGACCCGGAGGCGCTGGCCGATCTGCGCGCCCAGGTGCTCGCGCCGCTGGCCACGCTTCCGGCGGCGACCGCCGCGCGACTGGCCGAGACGATGCGTTCCTGGCTGCTGCACCAGGGCCGCCGCGACGACGTCGCCGCCGACCTGTTCGTGCACCCGCAGACGGTCCGGTACCGGATGGGCCGGCTGCGGGAGCTGTACGGCGACCGGCTGAACGAACCCGGCACCGTGCTCGACCTGACCGTGGCGCTGGCGTTCCCGCCCGCCGAGGACACCGGGCCCGCCGACTCCTGAGCCGGCGCTCCGCACCGCTGCCTCCTCCCCCACATCGGACGGTCCACCGGCCGCGCAATTCCCACCGGACTCGGCCGCGCCGGTGGTCCGAGGTGGACGGTCGGCGGGACTGTGTCGACAGGACGACAGGAGAGCGTCCGGCGGCTGACACCGTGTGACGGCATGGGCCATGATGGCGGCATGCGTCTGATCTTCTCGGTCTCGGACTCCGACGAGTCGCCGGTGCACGACCTTCGCGATGAACTGGCGGCCGACCCGGAGCTGCGTGACGCCCGGGTCCGGCTGATCCACCGCGCACCCGAGCCGGGCACCCTCGGGGCCGCCGAGGTGCTGGAGTTCATCGGCCAGGACGTGCTGCTGCCCGTGGTGATCCAGGCGGTGTACGACTGGTTCCAGGCCCGACGCGGCGCCCGCCGGGGTGGCGACACCACCGTGACGGTCACCCTCACCGACAGCCCGGACGGCACCCGGGAGGTGAAGATCGAGGCCAGCGGCTCGGCCGAGGACGTCATCGCGGTGCTCCAACAGGGTCTGCGGTGACCGCTGCGCACCAACCACGGTTCGACCCGACGAAGTCCCGCGCCGTCCTGCTGGGGGTCAGCCGGTACGACCATCTCGCCCTGACCGTCCCCGCTGCCAGGGACAACATCGAGGCACTGGCGACGGCGTTCGCCGATCCCACCGTCTGGGGTCTGCCGAAGCGGCGGATCGCCGTGGTGCACGACCCGTCGGCCGACGATCTGACCGGCTACGTCGAGGACGCGGCCCAACTCGTCGGCGAGGACGGCGTGCTGGTGGTCTACTACGCCGGCCACGCCGTCCGGGTGGGCCGATCGATGCGGCTGCTGCCCCGCGAGGCCACCGACAACCCCGGCACCGAGTTCCCGGTGGAGGGTTTCGTGGCCGCCGCGCAGGGTGCCGGCGCGCGGCACCGGTTGCTGATCCTCGACTGCTGTCACGCGGGCAACGCCAGTGCCGCCCTGCCGCCCGAGCCGTTCCGGGTGGACGAGGAGCTCAGCGGGTGGCAGTTGCTGGCGGCCGTGCGCAGCGGTTCGGCGCTCGACGCCGGCCCGGACGAGCTGCACACCCCGTTCACCCGGGCGTTGCTGGAGGTCTTCGGCAGGGGCCGGCCGGGCGGGGCGGAGTGGCTGACCCCGGCGGAGGTGCTGCGCGGTGCCGGGGAACTCCTGGCCGACGCGGGCTATCCGGCCCCGGCCCGCAGCCCGGTCGAGTTCGACCGGGGCTGGGTGCGTAACCCGGCGTGGCGTCCGCCGCAGCGCCGGGCGGTGCCGTTCCCCCGCCGGCCGACCGCCTCCCCCACCGACCAGGGCGAGCGGTCCGGCTTCGACAGCGCCTGGCCGGCCCGGCAGGTGCCGTTCGCCGGCCGGGTCCCGGAGCTGGCCCGGGGCGCGGCCAGCCTGGGCGTGCCGCAGGGGGCGGTACTGCCGGTCGTCGGGCCCCGGCACGCCGGCAAGCGGTACTTCGTCGACGAGGTGCTGGCCCGCTTCGCCGAGGAGGCCGGGCGGCTCGACGAGGTGGCGCTGCTGCGGCTGGACATCCCCAACAGCAGCGCGCCCGAGCCGGTGCTCGGGGTGCTCGCCCGGGAACTCGACGTCACCATCGACGACGTCACCGACTACGGCATGGACTACGCCGAGGCGGTCCGGACGACCCTGGCCGAGGAGCTGCAACGGCAGCTGCACCGCCGCCGGCTGATCCTGTTCGTCGAGGGTTCCCGGCTGGGCACCCGACCGGAGGCGGTCCGGGCACAGCTGGACCGGCTGCTGAAGCTGTCGGCGTTCGACCGGGCGCTGGTCATCGTCGCCACCCGGGCGGAGATCCAGCTCAGCGGCGACGGCCAGTTCCGGTACCTGCCGGTGATCCAACTGCGCGAACTCGACGAGGACGAGGCCACCGCGCTGGTCGACCAGGTGCTCTCCGACCCGCTGTACGGCGGCGGCCTGACCATCACCGGGCTCGCCGAGGGCCGGCTCTGGACGGAGCTGGACGACAAGCTGGTCCGGCTGCCCGGAGTGCTGCACAACGGGGTCGACGAACTCGCCAACGACGTGCTCAACAAGCGGATCGAGCAGCCCGGCGTCGAACACCTCGTCGACGCCCTGCTGCGCCGCTCGGCCGCCACGGTCGGTGCCGGGCTTCGGGACGTGGACTGCTTCGCGCTGTGGACCGGCACCGACGGCAAGCGGGGCCGACCCGGCGCGCTGGCCGTGCTGACCGCCTGGGCCATCACCGACGGCCTGTGGCTCTCCACCGAACTGCTCGAATCGATGGGCTGCGGGCTCACCCCGCAGGCCACCCACCATCTGGTCGAGGCGCGCATCCTCACCCAGCAGGAGCGCGACGGCACCCTCTGGCACGACCTGGGCCGGTCGACGCGGCACGCGTTGAGCAACGCGTTGACCGCCACCCTGCGCGGCAGCGGCGGCGACAACGTCTACGGTCGGGCGCTCGTCGACGGTGCCGAACTCACCCCCGACCAGCTCGACGAGCCGGTGGCCGAGGCGATGTTCGCCCTGATCATGGCGATGCTGCGGCAGCGGCAACGGCACCCGGCCAACTCCGACCGGCACGTCATGCTGGGCGTCGACCGGGCGATCGGCTGCCTCGACGAGGCGGTGGTGGCCGGATACCCCCGGCTGCGGGAGACGCTGACCAAGCTCGCCGCCGCGCACTCCGGTGACGCGGCGTTCAGCCCGGTGCGGCTGGAGGCCACGGCGGTCGTGGCCACCGACGGGCCGGTCACCGTCCCGACCGACGCCGTCGCGCCGCCGGTCGAGGCGGACGTCCCCGCCGACCGGCCGGTCCGGGCCACCGGCTACCCGGTGGTCGCCGGTGCCGCCCGGCTCAACCAGGCGATGCGGGCCACCGGGCAGGGCCAGCAGGTACGCGAGGCGTTCGTGGCCGCCGCCGACGCGGTGGCGGAGGCGATCGGGCAGGCCGACCGGGACGCGTTGTCGCACCGGCTGCTGAAGTCGATCGACACCGCGCTGTTCATCGGTGGCCGCCGGCTGCGGGCGGGGACGAGCCTGCTGCCGGCCCGGGAGCGGGCCGCGCCGGTGCTGGCCGACTGCGCCCGGGGGGCCGGCGGCAACCGCCCGGATCTGATCACCGTGGCGATCTCCTGGCTGCTGAACACCGTCGACCTCCAGCTCACCTCGGGTCGGGTCCCCGCCGCGCGGGACGCGCTCGGCACCGCGTTCGAGCTGTTCGAGCTGATGCCCGAGCCGGTCACCCTGCGCGACCGGTTCGCGGTGTTGCAGATGCGCCACCGGCTGCTGTCCGGTCGCGCCCGGGGGGAGCGCACCCTGGCGGAACGGGTGGCGACGCTGTCCGAGGCGACGGCGGCGGTCAGCGAGGGGTTGGCCCTGTCCGGGTCGGACAGCGACCGGGGCCTGTGGAGCATGCGGCTGTGCGGGGTGGCGACGCTGCTCGTCGCCGAGCAGCCGACCTTCGCCGACCAGGAGGCGACGGGCCGGCGGGTGGTCGAGGAGCTGACGGCGGCCTGGGGTTCGCCGGCCCGGTGGCCGGGCGACACCCGGATGTACGTGTGGCGGCTGCTGCACGCCGTGCACCGCAGCGACCCGGACGTGGTCAGCCAGCTGGAGGCCGCCCGACGGACGATGGCCCTGGTGCTGACCGACGGCGAGTTCCCGCTGTTCCCCGGAATCGAGGCGGAGGTGCACCTGTTCGTCGCGCACTGCCTGCGCCGCAACAACAGGTTCGCCGAGGCGACGACCGAGGCCGAGGTCGCGCTGGAGTGTGCGAAGCGGGCCCACGAGGACCGACCGAGCGCCCGGTCGCTGCTGCGGGAACTGCGCATCCAGCGGGAGCTGGGCAGCTGGCGGGCCGAGATCGACGCGTCCCCGCGCGGCGGTGACGCCCCCCGGACCCGGCCCCGGGACCAGAAACTGCTGCGCCGGATCAGGGAGGTACAGAACTGGCTGGCCGAGCAGGAGCACACCACCTGGCACCACGCGGTGCTCGACCTGTGGTGCCACCGGGCCCGGTGGAGCAGCGAGGGTAACCTGCTGGCCGCGGCCACCCCGGAGGGCGTGGAGCGCCTGGAGCGCAGAAAGCGGCTGCGGCCGGAGGATCTGGTGGAGATCCGCCGGGTCTACCGGCTCCGCCGGGACAAGCTCGACGGGCACCTGCGCCGGTTCAGCCACTCGATCGAGCTGCTCCAGATGGAGGTGGGGCTGGAGCGGCAGTACCGGCGCTGGCTGGGGGTGGGCGAGCAGCAGCCTGACGAGCAGGGGGTGCACCGGCGTAACGACGTCGACAACAGCACGGTCTGGGAGCTGATCCGGGCCGCCGAGCGGCGTTGGCCGGACCATCCGGGGGTGCTGGAGGTCCGGGCGGAGTTCCACCGCTACATCTGGGAGTACCGGCAGGCGATCGAGACGTACCGGCGGCTGATCGTGACCGCGTCGGACGGTCGGGGACGGTTGCGGTACGGGCTGGCCATGGTCGAGGCCATCGTCGGGTACGCCCACTTCGGCTGGCCGCGCAACGATCCCGATCCGCGCCCGCTGCTGCTGGAGGCGGGCGAGCTGCTCGCCGCCGAGGAGCGGGAGGGTCCGCTGCTGGAACAGTTGGTGATCCTGCGGACCCGGGTGGACCTGGAGCTGAACCGGGAGATCGCCTGGAGCGACGTCGAGAACGTCGCCACCGAGATCATGAGCGACGGTGGCTACACCGAGGGTGTCGCGCGGATGCTCAACCGGCGGCGCAGCGGCGATGCCGTGGTCACCAGCCTGGCCGACCGGGGGGTGTGGCGGATCGCCGAGGGCAGCGAGTTCGCCGACCAGCTCAACCGGGTCTTCCACCCCACCCCCCGGGTGCGTCCGCCGGCCGACCGGGAGGTCACCGACGAGTCCCACTCGACGATCGCCGACCTCCTCCGGGAGAACTTCACCGAGGTGCAGCTCCTGCGCGGCCTCGGCGCGGTCTACCTGCGGATGGCGGAGCTGCGTCGGGACCCCGAGAAGGCGGTGAAGGCGTTCCACTTCTTCGACGGGTGCCGGGTGTTCCAGCAGGTCCACCTGGCCGGCCGGGTCACCCCGGTCACCATGTTCCTGATGGCCCGGGCGATCCTGCTGGCCGCCGAGCTGACCTCCTCGGCCGATCCGATCGCCGAGCCGTGCCCGCGGGAGGGTCGCAGCTGGCTGGAGTACGCCGAACAGCGCCTCCAGTCGAGCAAGGACCAGTCGGTGGGCGAGTTCGGCAAGCAGTGCAGCCACTTCCACAAGGAGACCGGCAAACTGCTGCGTACCATCCAGGCCCGGCAGGGCATGGAGAAGATGGCCAACCTGCGCCGCCGCCCCCGGTGACCGCGCCGGAGGCCCGGCCGGGCGGTCAGTCGGCGGGGCGGGTCGCTGTCCGACCGACGCCGGCCGGGGAACGTCGGGCGCAGGTCAGCGCGGCGAGCGCCGCGCCGGCCGCGAGGCCGGCCAGGCCGGTCCACAGCGCCGGGTCGGCCCGAACCCCGCCGGGGAGTTGCTGGACCAGCACGAAAGCGCCCATGACCAGCACGAACCAGCCGAACGACAGACGCAGGGCCTCGGCCGGCACCCGGCTGGTGAGCCGCCCGCCGAGCAGGCTGCCGAGCACGGCGGCGGCGGTGACGGCGAGCGCCAGCGGCCAGTGGATGTCGACGGTCCAGAGATAACCGGCGAGACCCGCGAACGACTTCATCGCGATCACCACCAGCGAGGTGCCGATGGCGACCGGCATCGGCAGGCCGCCC
>NZ_JBMDWU010000431.1:0-17158 GCF_048594385.1 Micromonospora sp.
GGGTGCGCGACACCGACCGGACGGTGTCGATGTGGCAGGGCGCGCTGTGGGGCCTGGGCCGGGTCGTCGCCCACGAGCACCGGGAACTGCGCTGCGCCCTCGTCGACCTGGACCCGGCGGACCCACCCGCCGAACTCGCCGCCGCGTTGGACCGCGAACTGGCCGGTGCCGGTCCGGAGGACCAGGTGGCGCTGCGCGACGGCCAGCGGTACGCCGCACGCCTGCTGCCCACGCCCACCGCCCGGCCGGACGACGCCGACGTCACCCACCAGCTCCAGGTCACCTCGCCCGGCCTGCTCGACGGGGTGCGCCTGGTGCCGGTGCCGCGCCGGCCGCCGGGGCCGGGTGAGGTGGAGGTCCGCGCCGACCACCTCGCCCTCAACTACCGCGACGTGCTGATCGCCATGGACCTGTACCCGCGCCTGTCCGACCAGCCCGCGAGCATGATCGGCGAATGCGCCGGCACGGTCACCCGGGTCGGACCGGGCGTGGCCGGACTGCGGCCCGGCGACGAGGTGGTGGCGATCTCGCTGCGGGTACCCGCCGCCAGTCACCTCTGCGTCGACGCGCACCTGGTGCGCCGGCGGCCGTCCCGGCTCACCGCGCAGGAGGCCGCCACCGTGCCGGTGGCCCTGGTCACCGCGTACCACTCGCTGGTGCACCTGGCGCAGGTACGGCCCGGCGAACGGGTGCTGATCCACCACGCCACCGGCGGGGTGGGCCTGACCGCGGTACAGGTGGCCCGCTGGCGCGGCGCCGAGGTGTACGCCACCGCCGGCAGCCCGGACAAGCGCGCGCTGCTGCGGATGATGGGCGTCGCGCACGTGTCCGACTCGCGGGGCACCGGGTTCGCCGAGGAGATCCGGGACGCCACCCGGGGCGAGGGCGTCGACGTGGTGCTCAACACGCAGGCGGGGGAGGGCCTGCTCCGCAGCGTGGAGCTGCTGGCCGACCGGGGGCGCTACGTCGAGCTGAGCCGGCGTGACCTGGTCGAGGGCACCCGGCTGGACCTGCGGCTGCTGGCGCGCGGGGCGTCGTTCTTCGTGGTCGACGTGGTGGACCTCGGGCTCAACGAACCACGCCGGCTCGGCGCGATCCTCGAGGAGACCCTGGCCCTGGTGCAGGCCGGTCTGCTCGAACCGCTGCCGTACCGCGTCTTCCCCGCGACCGACCTGGTCGGCGCGTTCCGGCACATGGCCCAGGCCCGGCACGTCGGCAAGGTGCTGGTGTCCGTCGGGGAGCTGACCGCGCCGCAGCCCACCCCGGCACCGGCCCCGCACCGCCCGGTCCGGATCGACCCGACCGCCGGTTACCTGGTGACCGGCGGGCTCGGCGACCTCGGCCGGGTGGTCACCGACTGGCTGGTCCGCGAGGGGGCCCGGCACCTTGTGCTCACCGGGCGTACCCCGCTGTCGGGCGCCGGCGGCGCGGACTGGTTGGCGGAGCTGCGGCGGCACGGGGTGCGGGTGGCGTACGAGGCGGTCGACGTGGCCGACGAGGAGGCGATGCGGGCGGTCGTGGGGCGGTACGGGACCGACGGCGTGACGATCCGGGGTGTGGTGCACGCCGCCGGGGTGATCGAGTACCGCGCCCTGTCCGAGCTGGACGACCCGACCCTGTCGGCGGTCCTGCGCCCGAAGGTCACCGGCGCGGCCGTGCTGCACCGGCTGTTCGCCGGGCAGCCGCTGGACTTCTTCGTGCTGTTCTCCTCCGGCTCGGCGGTGCTCAGCTCCCCGATGCTCGGCGCGTACGCGGCCGCGAACGCCGCCCTGGACTCGCTGGCCGACCAGCGCCGGCTCGCCGGGCAGACCGCGCTCAGCGTGAACTGGGGCTTCTGGTCGGTCGGCATGCCCGCGCGGGTCGGGCGGGAGCACGGTCGGGCGATCAACCCGGCCGGCATGGACACGTTCAGCCCCCGGGAGGGCATCGAGGCGCTGCGCCTGCTGCTGGCCCGCGACGCCACCCACGGCGTGGTGCTGCCGGCGGACTGGCGGCGGTGGGCGGGCGCGCATCCGGACGCGGCGACCTCGCCACTACTGCGTGACCTGCTCGCCGACCCCACCGCCGTCGCCGCGCCCGCCACCCCGGCGTCCGTCGTGCCCTGGTCGCCGCCGCCGACCTCCCCGTCCCCGGCGCGGCCCGAGGCCACCGACCCGGTCACCACCGCCCCACCCGCCCCGGTGCCGACCCCTTCCGCACCGGTGGGGTCAGGGGAGGCGGGGTCCGGGGTGGCGGGAACGCTGACCGACCGGGACGCCGTGGAGCGCTACCTGGCCCAGGTCCTCGCGGAGGTGCTGGGCATGCCGTCGGCGCAGGTGCACACCCGGCGTCCGCTCAAGCGGCAGGGTCTGGACTCGCTGATGGCCGTGGAGGTCCGCACCCGGGTCCAGCGCGACCTGGGGATGCTGCTGCCGATCGCGAAGATGCTCGGCGGCCACAGCGTCGCCGAGCTGGCCGGCGAGGTGTTCAGCCAGCTCGACGAGGCCGGCCGCCGCTGACGGGGCCGGGCCGGTGGGCGGTGCGGCGGTCGCCCCGCGTAGCCGTCCGCCGGCCCCGGTCTGCCCGGCCCCGCTCACCGGCGCGGCCGGGGCCCGGCACGACCGGTGGCGGTGACCGGACGTGCCGGTCACCGCCACCATGTCGTACGTCGGGTGTCGCCCGTCGCGCCGTCAGCCGCGGGCCGCGTCGGCCTGCGGGATCAGCTCCGCCCGCCGGGCCACCTCCGCGGCGAACTCGCCGAGCGTCATGATGGCGAGCGTCTCGATGTCGTCGTCGTCGAACGTCACGCCGAACTGGTCCTCGACCCGCAGCGCGAGCTCGGACACGGCGAGCGAGTCGAGGTCCACACCGGACGGACCGAGCATCGAGTCGGGGCCGGTGTCGTCAGTGTAGAAGTTCATCTCGCGCAGCGACTGCAGGGTGAACGCCAGGACCTCGTCGGCTGACATGGTGGGGCTACCTTCCTGTCGGATGGCGCGGGAGCGGCGGGGCCGGCGTCGGTCGACGACGTCATCCTCCGTCACCGACGACCTGCGGCGTCATCACGTCGGTCGACGACGTACTGCCGAAATGAGTGGGCCGAAGTTATCAACGGGTACTCGCGCCGGTCAATGCGCCGGAAATGGCCTCCACGGGTGCGCAAGGCGGAGCGGCGGCGGAATTCGAGCAGTTCTCAGTCCGGCGTCGAGGTCGCGTGCACCGTCCCGGCGCGCGGGGCAACTACAGTCCTTGCGAAAGGCGGACGTGGCGCCATGGCCGGCCGACCCGGGAGACGCGCTTGAAGATCACCAACGTTCACCTGTCCGGGCTGGGTGTCTTCCAACCCCCCGTGGTCGACGCCGGCCAGGCCGCCCGGCGCGGCGACTACAGCCCGGCCGCCTACCTGGAGAACCGGCTGACCGGCACCTGCGTCGCCGGGGACGTCTCACCGCCGGAGATGGCCGTGCACGCGGCCCGTCAGGCGCTGACCCGCGCCGCCGCCGACCCCACCGGGATCGGCCTGGTGCTGCACGCCTCCATCCACCACCAGGGCCCGGAGATGTGGCTGCCCGGCCCGTACATCCAGCGGGAGGTCGTCGGTACGGCGGCCCCCGCGTTCGAGGTCCGGTTGGGCTGCAACGGGGTGTTCGCGGCGCTGGAGATCGCCGCCGGGCACCTGACCGGCGCGGCGGCGGGCGCGACGGTGCTGGTGACCACGGCGGAGAACCTCGGCTCACCGCTGATCGACAGGTGGAACTCGGCACCCGGGTTCATCCTGGGCGACGCCGGTAGCGCGCTGCTGCTGGACCGCGACCACGGCTTCGCCCGGGTACGCGCCGTGGGCAGCGTCGCGGTGCCCGAGGTGGAGCCGCTGTACCGGGGCGGCGAGCCGCTGTACCCACCGGCGGCGGGCCAGGGCCGGATGATCGACATGCGGGAACGGGCCGAGTACTTCCGCGACAACGTGATGTCGCTGACCGACGCCGCCGAACTGAGGAACCGGGCCCGGCTCGACCTGATCGACCGCACGCTCGACGAGGCGGACCGCAAGCTGACCGACATGACCCGGGTCATCTGCGGGAACGCGGCGGCGTACATGGTGCAGCACGACCTGGTGGAGCCGCTGGGCATCACGATGGAGCGCACCACCTGGCAGTTCGGTCGCGGCGTGGGACACACCGGGGCGAGCGACCAACTGCTCTCCCTCAACCACCTGCTGGTCACCGGCCAGCTCACCGCCGGCGACCACCTGCTGCTGTACGGGGGCGCGCCGGCCACCCTGTCCTGCGCGGTCCTGGAGATCCTGGACGTCCCGGAGTGGGCCGGGGCATGACCGCGTCCCCGCGTACCTGGCTCGTCACCGGCAGCTCGACCGGGATCGGCCGGGCGCTGGTGACCGAACTGCTCGCCCGGGGCGAGTCGGTGGCGGCCACCGCCCGCGATCCGCGCGCCCTGGCCGACCTGCGACCTTCCGGGACGGGAACACTGTGGACGGCCCGGCTCGACGTCACCGACCCGCACCGGATCCGGCAGGTGGTCGACGACGCCGCCCGCGCGCTCGGCCGCCTCGACGTGGTGGTCAGCAACGCCGGTTACGCGCTGGTCGGTGCGGCCGAGGAGGCCAGCGGCGAGCAGGTCGACAGGCAGATCCGGACCAACCTGACCGGCCCCATCCACCTGGCCCGGGCGGTGCTGCCGCACCTGCGCGCGCAGGGCGGCGGGCGGATCATCCAGGTGTCGAGCATGGCCGGGCAACGGGGGTCACCCGGCACGGCCGTCTACTGCGCCACCAAGTGGGGCGTGGAGGGCTTCTTCGAGTCGCTGGCCGCCGAGGTGAAGGGCTTCGGGATCGGCGTGACGATCGTCGAGCCGGGCACCGTGAGCACCGGATTCTTCGGGCGGAGCAAGGAGCTGACCACCGCATCGCCCGCCTACGCGGGCACCCCGGCGGCGATCCTGCGTCGCCGGGCGCAGGACGGCCGCCTACCGTGCCGTGGCGACCTGGCCAGGATGGCCGCCGCCGTGGTCGACGTCGCCACCGGGCCGACCGCCCCGCTGCGGCTCGCGCTCGGCAGCGACGCGTACGCCTCGATCCGGCGCGGACTGACCGCGCGGCTGGCGGACCTGGAGGACCAGCGGGAGCTCGCGTTCTCCACCGACCTGAACGCGGGCGACGGGTCGACCCCGTCGACGCCGCACCGAGGACCAGAGGGGAACGACGATGCGCATCACCGTCCTGGCGCTCGGCAGCCGCGGTGACGTCTATCCGCTGACGGCACTCGCCGCCGAGCTGGCCCGTCACGGCCACGAGGTACGCGTCGGGGCGTCGATGAACCTGGTCGACCTGCCCCGGCAGCTCGGGCTCGACGTGGTGCCGGTCGGCTGGAACCAGCAGTCGATGATGCAGACCGAGCGGGGCCGGGAGTGGGTCACCAAGAGCACCCTCGACTCCTTCCTCCAGATCACGATCGAGGCGTACCGGGACTACGGTCGCCGCTTCGGCGACGAGGCGATCGAGATCACCGCCGGCACCGAGGCCATCGTCTGCGCCGTGGTCAGCGAGCAGTGGGCCGCGACCCTGGCCGAGGCGTACCACGTCCCGCTCATCGCGTACGACCTCACGCCGTCGCGGCCGAACGACGTGGTGCCGCATCCGCTGGTGGCCCTCGACCCGCTGCCGACCGCCGCGGCGAACCGGGCCACCTACCTGCACTACACCCGGCGGGCCTGGCGGTACCGGCGGGACCTGATGTTCGCGTTCCGTCGCCAGCTCGGCCTCCCCGCGATGCCGCCGCCCCCGAAGCGGCTGCGGCGACCGCTGGAGCTGCAGGGCTACAGTCCCACCCTGGTGCCGGGCCTGACCTGGGACGCCTACCGTCCGATCGTCGGTGACCTCCGGTTGACCCCGGACGACCTGGACCGCGCCGGGATGTCCACCCTCGATCCGGAGCTCGCGCAATGGCTCTCGGCGGGCGAACCGCCGGCCCTGCTGACGTTCGGCAGCACGCACGTTGCGGACCCGGCGGCGCTGATGGCGGGCATCGGGCGGGTCTGCCGGTCGCTTCGGGTACGTGCCCTGGTGGCCACCGGCTGGGGGCTGGCCGGGGTCGCGCCGTCCACGTCAGCGGAGCTGCGGGTGGTGCCCTACGTGGACTACGACCTGGTGCTGCCGCACTGTGCCATGGTGGTGCACCACGGCAGCGCCAGCATCAC
This sequence comes from Micromonospora sp., assembly GCF_048594385.1. Taxonomy (NCBI): domain Bacteria; kingdom Bacillati; phylum Actinomycetota; class Actinomycetes; order Micromonosporales; family Micromonosporaceae; genus Micromonospora; species Micromonospora sp. Next base: position 6,193 of record NZ_JBMDWU010000431.1, read on the forward strand.
CGCCGCCGGGGTGCGCGCCGGCATCCCCACGATGGTCTGCTCCTCCTACGCCGACCAGCCGTTCTGGGGCCACCAGCTGGAACGGCTCGGTGCCGGTGTGCACGTGCGGTTCACCGACCTGTCCGAGGACGTGCTGCGCTTCGGCATGTCCCGCCTGACCACCGCTGCGCTGCGGCGGCGCGCGGCACAGCTCGGCGAGCAGATGCGCGCGGAACCCCACGGCACGCTCGTCGCCGCCGACGAGGTCGACAAGTACCTCGCCGGATGAGCGGCACACCGACCGCCGCCGACCGTGGCCGGGCGGTCGTCGAGGAGGTGGTCGGGCTGCTCGACCTGGTGACCGTCGACCCCGCGCCGGGCACCACGGCCCGGCTGGGTCCCGTCGCGGGGGTGTTCTCCGGACGCGGCACGGCGCGGGGCACCACCCGCCGGTACGGGGGGCTCATCGCTGCCCAGGCGCTGACCGCCGCCGCGCACACCGTGCGCCCCGGTCGACCGGTGCACTCGCTGCACGCCTACTTCACCCGGCCGGGTGACAGCCGCAGGCCCGTCACCTACCTGGTCGAGACCCTGCGCGACGGCCCGTCCATGTCCGCCCGGCGGGTGGTCGCCCTCCAGCGCGACACCCCGATCTTCTTCCTGACCGCCTCGTTCCACGATCCCGGCACCGGGCCGGCGCACGGACGGCCGGCGCCCGAGGTCCCGCCGCCGGACGAGGTGCCGACCCTGGCCCGGCTGCTCGCCGACGCGCCCGCCCGGTTGGCCGCGGTGCAGGACATGCTCTTCGCGTTCGACGTCAGGTACCTCGGCCCGCCGCCCGGCGGGCGGACCGACGGGGAACGGGCGGGTGAGGCGCACCGCCGGGCCTGGGTGCGGGTGGCCGGGAGGCTGCCCGACGAAGGGTCGCTGCACGCCGGCGCGCTGGTGCTCGTCTCGGATCTGCCCCTGCTGCTCAGCGCGATGGTGGCCGGGCACGCGGCCGAGTGGGGTCCGGGTGACCTCGGCGTCAGCATCGACCACACGGTGTGGTTCCACCGACCCTGCCGGGCCGACGAGTGGCTGCTGTACGACTGCGACAGCCCGTGGGCGGCCGCCGGTCGGGGCCTGGCGACGGGGCGGCTGTACACGTGCGACGGCGACCTGGTGGCCACGGTGGCCCAGGAGGGCCTGCTGCTGACCCGGCCCGCCCGCTGACCCGGGGCAACGGCGGGACGGCCCGCCGCCGCCCTCAGACGGGTACCGCCTCGATCGCGCCGTCGGTGACGCCCGTGACGGCGAAGCCGGCGTCGGTGAGGAGCCGGCCGTACTCCGCCGCGGTGCGGTCCCGGCCCTCCATCAGGACCAGCATCAGCAGATCCACGATCCGGTTGCGGGGCGCCCCCCAGGTGCCCGCTCCGGCGCCGGCGTGCTGCGGCTGTGCCGGCAGCAGCTCCTCCAGCACCAGCAGCCGCGCCCCGGCCGACATCGCCGCCCGCACCCGTTCCAGCACCCGGGCGACGTTCCCGTCGTTCCAGTTGTGCAGGACCCGCCGCAGCACGTACCGGTCCCCGCCGGTGGGCACCTGGTCGAAGAAGCTGCCGACGACGACGTCGACCCGGTCCAGGACCCCGGCGGCGGCGAGCCGGGCACGTCCCCGGGCGGCCGCCTCGGGCAGCTCGACGAGGACCCCGCGCAGCTGCGGACGGGCCCGCAGGAGGTCGGCGAGCAGGCCGCCGTCGCCGCCACCGACGTCCACCACCGTACGGGCGTCGTCGAACAGCCGGGCGGGGGGCGGCGGTGGTTGCGGGGCGGTGGACATCGCCCCGTTGAACGTCGCGGCCAGCTCGGGGTGCCCGCCCAGGTACTGGTAGAAGGATTCGCCGAAGCGGTCGGTGAAGGCAGGTCGGCCGGTGCGGACGGTGTCGAGCAGGCCGGCGAACGAGGCGAAGACCTCCTGGCCGTACAGGACCGCGGTGTCGCGGACCGAACCGGGGACGTCGGTGCGCAGGTATTCCCCCATGCCGGACAGGACGAAGTCGTCGGGACCGGTCTGGCGCAGGACACCGGCGTCGGCGAGCGCGGCGAGCAACCGGCGCAGCGCCACCGGGTCCAATCCGGCTGCGGCCGCCAACTCGGTGCCGCCGGTGGTGCCCGCGGCGATCCGGTCGGCCAGACCGAGCAGGGCGAACACCGAACACGCCTGCGCCGTCCAGGTGGCACAGAGCACGGTGAGCAGCCGCTTGCGGAAGTAGTCGTCGTCACGCGCCACGGATGGCCCTCCACTGAGACTCTAGTGAATGTCCAGAGAAGTGCGGGCCGGGCCCGCAGGCGCCTCGGTATGGTCAATTCGGCCCGGTCATCCTCGCATTAACCAGGGTGCGCTGACAATTGTCGTCAATGGGGAGCCGTGGGGGATCGAATGGGTGCGGTCGCGGCGGTCGGGTGCTCCGTCGGGTCTGCGGGGCGTACGGTCGTCGGGGCGTACCGTCGTGCCGGCTGACCTGGTGGTACGGCTGCGCCGCACGGTGGACGACGGGCGGGTGACGGCCCGCGCGTTGCTCGTCGAGACGGCCGCGGCGATGGCCGGCGTCCCACCGGCCACGGTCACGGTGGAACACACGGCGACGGGCGCGCCGGTGCTGCGCGGCGTCGCCACCGGCTGGCACACCAGCGTCAGCCACACCCGTGGCCTGGTCGCGGTGGCGGTGTCCCGACACGGACCGGTCGGCGTCGACGTGGAGGCGCTGCGCCCGTTGCCCGCGGTGGCGCTGAGCCGGCGGTGGTTCGCCCCGGAGGACACCGACTGGTTGCGCGGCCGGCCGGTGCAACGGCGCGGCGTCGACTTCCTGGCGCTGTGGACCGGCAAGGAGGCGGTGGCCAAGCTGCACGGCACCGGACTGCGCGGCGGCCGACTGCTGCGCTGGCGCACCGCGCCACCGGCACCGCCGGCGTGGCGGCCCGCCGTCGACGCCCCCGGCGTCCTGGTGACCCACCGGGAGCTGCCCGGTCACGTCCTGGCGGTCGCCCACGCGTGGCCCGGCCGCCCCCGGCCGGCCGTCGGTCGCTGATGCGGACCGCGCTCGTCCTCGGCGGCAGCATCGCCGGCCTGGTCGCCGCCCGGGTCCTGGCCGACCACGCCGACCACGTGTGGATCGTCGAGCCCGACGAGCTGGCGGACGCCCCGGTGATCCGCCGTGGCGCGCCGCACGGCAGCCAGGCGCACACCCTGCTCGGCCGGGGCCGGACGGTCATCGACCGGCTGCTGCCCGGCGTCGTACGGCAGATGGTGCGCGAGGGCGGCCAACTGGTCACCAGCGGTCCCGGTGGCGCGCAGTGGTTCCTCAACGGCCGGGCCAAGGTCCCGGTACGCGGCGGCAGCGTGGTCAGCGTGTCCCGGCCGTTCCTGGAGTGGCACCTCCGTCGGCGGGTCCTCGCGCTGCCCAACGTGGCCCTGGTCGGCGGGACCGCGGTCGGGCTCACCGCCACCGCCGGCCGGGTCGACGGGGCGCTGGTGCGCGCGCCAGGCCACACCGACGCCCAGCGGCACGGGGCGGATCTCGTGGTGGACGCCACCGGGCGGTCCAGCCGGCTGGCCGACTGGCTCGGCCGGCTCGGCTACCCCGCGCCCGACAAACGCCGGATGGCCCTCGACCTCGGCTACGCTACCTGCCTGTTCCACCGGGAACCGGGCCAGCGGCTGGCCGGGCACGTGGCGGTGTACTCGGTCCACACGCCGAGCCGGGCGCGCACCGGACCCAGCTCGATGACGCCCGTCGAGGGGAACCGCTGGCTGACGCTGGTCAGCGGCTACGGCGACCGGCGGCCGGGCCGTGACCTGGGCGGGTTCCTACAGCGTTGCCGGTCGGACCCGGCCACCCCGCTGCGGCTGCTGCCGGACGCGTGCGAGCCGGCCAGCGAGGTGTACGTGCACCGCTTCCCGGACAGCGTCCGGCGCGACTTCGACCGGCTGGACCGGTTTCCGGCCGGGCTGGTGGCGATCGGCGACGCGGTCGCCTCGTTCAACCCGACCTACGGCCAGGGCATCTCGGTGGCGGCCCTACAGGCGGTCGCGCTCGGCGAGTGGCTCGCCGGGCCCGGCGCGGTGGACCGGCCGGCGTACGGGTACTTCCGGCGGGTCCGGGCGGTGGTGGACGACGCCTGGGACTTCTCCGCCGCGCAGGACTGCTACCTGCCGCACGTGACCGTCGCCCGACCGTTCGGCTGGCGGCTGCGCCGGGGCCTGGCCGAGGCGGTCCAGCACGCGACCGTGACCGACGAGGTGGTGCACCGGGCCTTCCTGGAGGTCGTCAACCTGACGGCCGGCCCCGCCCGGCTGCGTCGTCCGGAGATCCTCTGGCGGGTCGGGGCGGCGGCGCTGCGCCGGCGGTGAACCGGGCCGTACGAAGCGTGGCGCTCGGGACGCTTCGGGGCGACCCATCCCGTTTCCTCATGAAGGCTATTAATGATGTCGATGTGTGGGTGACCGCCACCCGCCCCGGGTCGCCGCAGGGCTCTGCGTTGTCGCCCCGCCGAGAAGTCTGACCTGGGTGTCCCCGTCGGTCCTCGAAAATTGCTCGAACAATCGACGACGATCGCTCAGAAACCGGCTAGCCTCTCAGTCGAACGTCGTACCACTGCGACGCGAAAAGGCCCGAATGTCGCCTGTAGCTGACGCCTGTCTATGGATAGGTGTGGTTTCCGCTGTCGTTCGGCCCCCGCGGCGGCACGTCGACGCAGGCAGTTCGTGCTCTGGGGGAGAGGCAATGGAAATCCAGATCCTGGGACCGCTCGTGCTCGCCCACGCGGGTCACACCGCCACACCGACCGCCCCGAAGCCCCGCAGCGTGCTGGGCCTGCTGCTGCTCAACGCGGACCAGACCGTGCCGGTCTCCGCGCTGATCCAGGACCTGTGGGGCGCGTCCCCACCGGTCAGCGCGCTGACCACGCTCCAGACGTACGTGCTCCAGATCCGCAAGTGCCTCGCCGGCCTGCTCGACGTCCCGGTCGCCGAGGTGGCCAAGCGGGTGCTGGTCACCGTCCCCGGCGGTTACGTGCTCCGGGTCGGCCCCGACGAGTTCGATCTGCGCCTGTTCGAACAGCTGGCCTCGGCCGGTCGACGCGCCCTGGCGGCCGGCGAGAACGTCGACGCGGCGGCGCTGCTGGTGCGCGCCTGCGCGCTCTGGCGCGGCCCGGCACTCGCCGACGTGCGCGCCGGAACCGTGGCCGAGCCCCGCCTCAAGGCGCTGGAACAGACCCGGCTCACCACCGTCGAACAGTGCATCGAGGCGCGCATGCGGCTCGGCCACCACCAGGACGTGCTGGCCGAACTCACCCTGCTCATCGCCGAGCACGGGCTCAACGAGAACCTGTGCGCGCAACTGATGGTCGCGTTGCACCGCAGCGGCCAGCGGCGCGAGGCACTGGCGGTCTTCCACCGGCTGCGCACATCCATGGTGGAGGAACTGGGGCTGGAGCCGTCGAAGCGGCTGCACCTGCTCCAACAGGCGGTCCTCGCCGACGATCCCGCGCTGGAGGTGGCCCCCCGGGACGACGGACTGACCCAACTGCTCGACCACCTCGCCCTCCAGCGGCCCCGGACCCGGTAGCCATCCCCGTCCGGCGGTGTCCTGTCCCCTCCCGGCGGCTGTTCATCCGGGCGCGGCCGGATGGCCGACCGTCACCTCCGCCCTCGCCGGCCGGCGCACGCCGCCGGCGGACGGGGTGGGCGCCGCCAGCGCGTGCCGTCCCAGCATGGCCACGTCGTCGCGTCGCTGCTCGCGCAGCACCGCGAGGACGCGGGCGTGCAGCCGGGTCCGGCGCAGCAGCGGGAGGCCGTGGTAGAGCACGTCGCGCATCAGGGCGTGGGCGAACCGCACCCGTCCCGGTACGGGCTCGACGAGCAGGCCGGCCGCCACAGCGGCCTCCAACCCGGCCAGGACCGGTTCCTCCGGTCCGCCGTCGACGGCGAGCAGGAGATCGACGTCGACCTCCATGCCACAGACCGCGGCGTGCCGCAGCACCGTGCGCGCGTCCGCCGGCAGCCGCGCCAGCCGGCGACCCAGCAGGTGCCCGATGCCGGCCGGCACCCCGTCCACCGCCGCCGGCCCCTCCGCCGCGACCAGCCCGGCCAGCTCGATGGCGAACAGCGGATTGCCCGCCGAGCGTTCCCGGGCGGTGCGCAGCAGCGCGGCGTCGTGCACGCCGTGCCGGCGCAGCAACGCGGTGACGGCCTCCGCGTCGAGGCCGCCGAGCGTGACCTCGACCGCCGGCACGCCGGCCAGCGCCGCCCGCGCCGCCGCCACGTCGTCGGTCACCTCGTCCGGCCGGTACGTCACCACCACCAGCACCGGGGTGCCGGTGAGCGCGGCGGCGAGATGCCGCAGCACCCGCAGGGTCGCCCCGTCGGCGTGGTGGACGTCCTCGACCACCAGCAGCAGCGGGCCGTGCCCGGTCAGCCGGGTCACATGGGCGGCCAACGCCCGACAGAGGTGGAACTCGTCGTGCCCGCCCCGGGTGGCGTCCGGCCCGTCGGGACCCGGCAGCGGGCACAGGTTCCGGTCCCCGGGCTCCTCCGGCGGCAGGAACCGCCGGGTGGCGGCGACCACCTCACGCCACGCCCACGCCGGGGGAGCACCCGCCACCGGCGGGCAGGTGCCGACCGCCGTGCGCCACCCGGTGTCGGCGAGGGCCCCGGCGAGCTGCCGCACCAGCGTCGACTTTCCCGCCCCGGCCTCCGCGCCGAGCCAGCAGATGCCGAGCCCCGACCGGGCGGCCCGGTCGGCCGCCGCGCGCAGTCGGGCCAGTTCCGCCGTACGCCCCCACACCGTTCGCGGGTCCGGCCCGGTCGCCGCCGACGGCGGGCCGGGATCGGCGGCCACCGGCAGCGGACCCGGGGCGGAGCGCACCGGCGGCCCGGGGACGGCCGGCTCCAGCCGGGGGCTCTGCCGCAGCAGGTCCGTCTCCAGGGCCCGCAGGGCCCGGCTGGGGTCGATGCCCAACTGCTCGGCCAGCGTCGCGCGGACGGCACGCAGCACGTCCAACGCGTCGGCCTGCCGGCCGAGGCGGTACAGGGCGACCGCGAGCAGCATCGCGGCCCGTTCCCGCAGCGGATGCTCGCGGACGTGCGGATCGAGGTCGCGCACCACCTCGTGCGGCCGGTCAAGTTCGAGCAGGAGCCCGGCGCGCTGCTCGACGGCACCCGCCCGGAGCTGGGCCAGCCGTTCCCCCTCCCGGTCCGCCCATGGCTCCCCACCGAACTCGGCGTACGGGGCGTCGGCACCCCAGCAGGCGAGCGCCGCGTCGAGGACGGCGAGCGCCGCGACGGGACCGGGTACGGCGTCCGGCGTCGCGGACCGCAGCGCCGCCTCGAACCGCCAGGCGTCCACGTGCGTGGTCGGCAGCCGCAGGGCGTACCCGGGGGCGACGGTGACCAGGACCCGGGCGGGGGTCCGGGCGCGACGGTCCGGTTCCAGGACACGGCGCAGGTTCGACACGTACACCTGCAGGGCGGCCCGGGCCCGGGGCGGCGGGTCGCCCGCCCACAGATCGTCGACGAGCCGGTCCACCGACACGACGTGGCCACCGCCGGCGACGAGCCGGGCCAGCACCGCGCGTTGCCGGGGCGCGCCGAGGTCGACCGGCGTGCCGTCCCGGACCGCCCGCACCGGGCCGAGCACGCCGATCGCCGTCACGCCCGGACCCCGCTCAGCGGGTGGAGATGCCTCCGCTGAGCGCGGGAGAGGTCAGACCCGCCTCGTTCGAGACCACCACCACATGCACGAAGGCCTGCGGCATGTGGGTGAAGTGCCAGGTACGCCGCCCGGTGTCCGGGGTGCCGTAGATGACCGCCCGCGCGACGCCGACCTCGGTGGTGGGGATCGGTGCACCCCAGGTGGGCTGCGGGGTCGGCAGCGACGGCCCGCCCGGCGGGGTGGTGGGCAGCCCCGGATCGGTCGGGGTATCGTCCGGCGTGGTCTGCAGCCAGCTCAGGTCGATCCGGTAGTTGTCCTCCCGCACCGAGTTGTCGGTGAAGGTGACGTCCAACGTCCGCTTGCCCTCCTGGTAGCCGGCCGACAGCGTCAGCCCGCTCGGCGCCGCCGGGCTGATCCGGTACTGCGGGCAGGCCAGCGGGACGACCTCCGGCACCGGCTGGCTGCCGTCGGGCACGTTGTTCGCGGTGACACAGAACGTGTGCACCCCGGCCAGCGCCGAACTCGGCACGGTGAACGAGAAGCCGACGAAACCGCCCCGCTCGACGTGCCACAGGTTCGCCGGACGGGTCACCGCCGGCGGCACGTCGGTCTGCACCGTCACCTGCACCGGGCCCCCGTTGGGGTCGCTGGCCCAACCACTGACCCGGACCGCCCCGCCGACGTACTCCCACGACTCCAGCCAGCCCATCGGGTACTTGTCGCTGCCCACCGGCGGGGGAGTCGGCTCGACCGGACTGTCGTCGCAGGCCGGCGGCGGAATGGGTACGTCGCAGTTGGGGCGGGCGAGGGCCGTGCCGGCCGCGGCCACGGTCAGCCCGGCGCTGAGGGTGAGCGCCAGGCCGATGGCGAGGATTCTCTTCATCCGCCCAGCACAGCAACCACCACTTGGCGTGCACCTGGCGTGCCCGGTGGCGGCCCCGTTCAGCCGTCACCAAGTGACGCGCGGTCCCATCGGTCGGGGCAGCGACCTGCCCGGGGTGCGGTCGCACCAGGACGGAGGGAACGGTATGGGCACCATGGTGGTCACCGGGTCGGTGGACGGCATCGGCCGGCGTACCGCGGCGCAGCTCGTCGCCGCCGGGCACCGCGTCGTGCTGCACGCCCGCGACGAGCAACGGGCGGCGGTCGCCAAGGCGGCGGTCCCCGACGCGGCCGGAATCGTGGTCGGCGACCTGGGTTCCCTCGAGGAGACCACGGCGCTCGCCCGGTCGCTGGCCGCGTTCGGCCGGTACGACGCGATCGTCCACAACGCCGGGATCGCCCGCCTCGACGCCGTCGAGCGGGAGTTGACAGGCGACGGGCTGGAGTCGACGTTCCAGGTCAACGTGCTCGCGCCGTACCTGCTGACCGCACTGCTGCCACCGCCCGGCCGGCTGGTGTTCGTGTCGTCGGCGATGGCCGCCGACGGGGTGGCCGACCTGGGTGACCTGCGGTACGACACCCGCCCCTTCGACGGCGTCGAGGCGTACTGCACCTCGAAGTTGCTGGACCTGGCGCTCGCCGTCGCCGTCGCCCGCCGCTGGCCCGCCACCCTGAGCAACGCGCTCGATCCCGGCTGGGTGCGCACCCGCATGGGCGGTGCCGCCGCCCCGACCAGTCCCGACGACGCCGCCCGCGCCCAGGTGCGCCTCGCCGTGGGCACCGAACCCGACGTCCTGGTCAGCGGGCGGTACGTCAGCGCCCGCGACTGGCGGCCGTCGCCGTCGCGGGTCGCCGGGCTCGGGGAGGACCTGCTGGCCCACTGCGCGCAGCTCACCGGCGTCTCCCTGCCCGACGCCCGACCGAGCTGACCCCCCGACCGTGGCGTCGCACCGGGCGGGTGACCGCCCGACCCCGGTCCGACCGGCAGTCGGGCCGCCCGCCGAACCGGGACCGGGGGCGCGGTCGCCCCCGGTCACGACAGCTCCGGGACCGGGGCCGCCGGGGCCTCGGCCGGGCTGGGCGCGCCCAGCCCGTGGTCGCGGGCCAGGGCGATCGCCTCGGCGCGGCTGCCCAGGTGCAGCTTGACCAGGATGACCGAGACGTTGTTGCGGACGGTCTTGGCGCTCAACCCGAGCCGGTGCGCGATCAGCGGATTCGACAGCCCCCGGGCGAGCAGTTCGAGGATCTCCCGTTCCCGGTCGGTGAGCTGCGGGAACGGGGCGTCGGCGCGGGCGCCCAGCAGCGCGCCGGCCCGGTCGGCGAGCGGGCCCCCGAGGACCAGGTCGCCGCCGGCCACCCCCCGGATGCCCCGCTCCACGTCGGTGGCGGAGGCGCCCTTGAGCAGGTAGCCGCGGGCTCCGGCGCGCAGCGCGGCGACCAGGGACGCGTCGTCGTTGAGCATGCTCACCACCAGCACCCGCACCGACGGGTGGTCGCGGCGCAGCAGCCGGGTCACCTCGATGCCCGACCCCTGGCCGAGGTGCAGGTCCATCAGCACCACGTCCGGGCGTACCCGGGCCACGAGCGCCACGGCGGTCGACGCGTCGGCGGCCTCGCCCACGCACTCGATGCCACCCAGGGTGTCGAGCAGTGCGCCCATGCCCAGCCGGAAGACCGGGTGGTCGTCCACCACGGCGACGCGGATCGGGGTGTCGGTCACGGCTGCTCCAGGGGGACGGTCAGGCAGACGGTGGTGCCCCGGGAGCCGGCCGGCCCCACGGTGAGGGTCGCGCCCACCGCCTCGGCCCGTTCCCGCATCGCGTGCAGGCCGACGCCGTGGCCGGTGGGGCCGGCCGGAAGGCCCCGACCCTGGTCGGTGACGGTGACCCGCAGCCGGTCGGGCCGCTGGTCCAGCGACACGGTGCACCGGTCCACCCCGGCGTGCCGCTGCACGTTGCGGATCGCCTCGGCGGTGACCCCGTAGGCGGCGGTCGCGACCGGCTCCGGCAGCGGCGTCAGGGTGGCCGGCCCGTGCAGCACGATCCGCAGGCCGCTGCGGGCGTACTGGTCCCGCAGCAGGTGCAGGGCGGGGCTCAGACCGCCGTCGGCGAGCACCGGGGGCAGCAGGCCGTGCGCCATGTCCCGCACCTCCGCCGCCCGTGCCGTCAGCTCGCCGGTCAACCGGTCCAGCAGCTCCTCGGCCCGTCCCGGGTCCCGGCGCAGCAGGTTGCGGGTGGCGGCCAGCCCCAACCCGATGCCGCTGAGCGCGGGGCCGAGACCGTCGTGCAGATCGCGGCGCAGGGAGCGGCGTTCCTCGTCGCGTACCTCGGCCAGCCGTTGGCGCGAGCGGGCCAGGTCCCGGTTCGTGCCGGCCAGGTCCACGACCGCGGCGACCACCGGAGCGAGGACGGCGA
>NZ_JBMDWU010000432.1:0-37382 GCF_048594385.1 Micromonospora sp.
CCCGACCGCCCGGCGCCCCCGCCCGACCGCCCGGCGTCCCGGCCCAGAGTGGAGACGAGTCCGATGCCCGAGCAGACCACGATCTCCGACGCCGAGCGTCGGCGCATCGTCCACGAGTTCGTCGACGGGACCGTCGGCGACGCCCACCCCGAGGTGGTGGCGATGGTCCGTGACCTCACCCACCGGGTCCGCGACACCGTCGAACTGGCCCGGGCCGCCGGCATCGCGCCCGAGTCGCCCCGCGCCGGCCACGTGGTGGCCGCGCTGGTCTGCGCGTACGGCGAGGTCTTCGACCGGGTCGACGACGCCGGTTACCGCAGCGCGCTGCTGGCCCGGCTGGAGGTCGCCAACGACCCGCGGACCGAGCGGTACTTCCAGCTCCTCGCGACGGTCAACGGCTGGACCGCGCCGCCCACCCTGACTCCGGTGCTGGACTGGTTCATCGCCGCGCTGCGCCACCACCCGGCGCCCTGACCCGCCACCGGCCGGCCCGGTGACGACGGCCGGCGGGCCGGTCAGCCGGCCTGTCGCGTCGACCGGGTCAGGCGCAGGAAGCCGCGCCAGGCACCCGGGCTGAAGGCCAGGGTGCCGCCCGCGCGGTCCTTCGTGTCGCGGACGAGGACGACGCCGGGCAGGTTGTCCGCCACCTCGACGCAGTTGCCACCGTTGTTGCCGCTCCTGGTGCTCGTGTGCCACCGGGCGCCGCTCAGCTCCATGATGCCGCCGCTTTCCTGACGAGTTCCAGGGATCGTGCCCGGGGTAGGGCCTCCCCCACTATGCGCGCCCACCGGCGTTCCAGGACAGCGATGTCCGTGCGCTGGTCGATGATCTGCGCGCGTACCTGCCCGTCGACGTGCGCCACCCGCGTGCCGTCGTCCAGCTCGGCGACGACGAAGGGCCCGCCGAGACCGGCGTACATGCCCGTCTCGGCCGGGACCACGTGCACCTGCACGGTCGGCAGTTCGGCACAGACGGCGAGGTGGGCGCACTGCTCGCGCATCAGTTCGGGCCGGCCCCGCACCGGGCGGTGCAGCACCGACTCGTCGATGACGGCGACCAGCAGCGGCGGGCGGTCGCGGTGCAGGATCGCCTGGCGGGTGAGGCGGGCCGTGATGAGCTGGTCGACCTCCTCCTCGGTCAGGGTCTCCCCGGCCAGGGTCGCCCGCGCGTACGCCTCGGTCTGGAGCAGGCCGGGCACCCAGGCCAGCTCGAAGCCGCGCAGCACGACGGCCTCGCGTTCGATGTCGGCCCACGGCCGGAACCACGCGGGCTCGTGTCGCTTGTGCAGGTCCGGCCAGAGGTCGAGGACGTCCCGCTTGAGCAGCGCGGCGACCTCGGCACGATGGCGGGTCTGGGGGATTCGCCCCTGGCTGGCCCAGCGCGCGGCGGTCTTCGGGTCGACCCCGATGCGGGCGGCGAGGCTCTCGGCCGTCTCACCCGCCTCGGCCATCGCCTCTTTGACTGCCAGATTCATCCTGACCCTCCCCGGACATCCTGGATATCCGGAGTCATCTTGCTACGCCGTGTGATCATGTCGCAACCCTTCGGCACGACGAGACCCCGGCGGCGTCACCGACGGACCGGACTCCCGTCGGCGGCACCACGGGGGCCGCCCCCCCCCGGGGCGGGGGCGACCCCTCCACGGTGGACCGACGGGGCTCAGGAACCGGCGGGGGCGCCGGCGGCGACCGGCGCGGGGGCACCGTCGCCACGCCAGACGTAGCTGACCCCGGCCGGCGCGGTGAGCGAGCCGGCGAACAGCGCGTTGACCCGGGACGCCTCGGCGCTGCTCGGCCTGGCGTTGCGGCACGACACCGGTGCGCTGCTGCCCGACATCAGGTCGGTGCACAGGCCGGTCCGGTTGTCCGGCAGGCCGAGGATGTGACCGATCTCGTGGGTGGCGATCCGGGTCCGGTCGTACCCCTGGTCGACGGCCTGGGTGCCCATCCAGACCCGGCCGTTGCCCAGGCTGGTGGTCTGCGCCCGGGGCCAGCCGGTGTCGACGTAGATGGTGATGTTGCCGGGCGTGCGGGCGACCAGCCGGACGTTGGTCACCGAGCTGTTCCAGATCGTCGCGGCCTGGTCGAAGTTGGTGCGGAACTCCCCCGCCCGGCTCGCGTCGTAGTAGACCGTCCGCGCGGCGGCGGACGCCGCGCCGCCACCCGCGGCGACCACGCCGGTCGCCGTGAGCACCAGCGCCAGCAGGGCACCGGCGGTACGCGAGAACTGTCGTCGGCGCATCGTCCGACCTCCCATCGATAGAAGTTCACCGATGTTAAGCGGTCGGTCGGAACCCGGTCGAATAGCGGTTACGTCATACCGCCACCACCGGACGGCTCAGCCGATCTCCTCGTCGACGAAGCACCAACGCCAGGACTCCCCCGGCTGGATGGACCGCATCACCGGGTGCCCGCTCGACTCGAAGTGTTTCGTCGCGTGCTGGTACGGCGACGAGTCGCAGCACCCCACCTGCCCACACTCCACACACGACCGCAGGTGCACCCAGTCGTCGTTGCCGACGGCCACGCACTCCGGGCAGGCGTCGGTGACGCTCGGCTCGGCGGTTCCCGCCCCGGTCAGGTGCGCACAGCTCATCAGTCACTCTCCCGTCGCAACAACGACTCCTCCAGGTCCAGGTCGCGGTACGCCCGCACCAGTACCTCCTCGGGAATCCGTCCCTCGTCACGGGCGGCCCGGAAGACCTCCCGCTCGGCGTCGATCATCTCCTGCCGCAGCCGACCGTACGCCTGCGACGGGGTCTCCCGGTCGCTGCCGCCGAGCCGTTCCCACGCCAGGTTGGTGCGGCTCTGCACCAGCCCGCGCAACCGCTCCACCACGGCCGGCGGCGCACCGTCGGCCAACGCGTCCAGCTTCTCCCGGGCCGCGCGCCCGGCCTGCTGCTGCACCGTGGCGGCGGAGAGCGCGTCGGCCACCGGGTCGTCCGGGGGCAGCTTCAACCGGCGGGCCACCCACGGCAGGGTCGCCCCCTGGCCGAGCAGCGTCGCCATGATCACCGCGAAGGCCAGCCAGATGAACAACGCCCGCTGGTAGGGCTGGTCCCCGGCCAGGGTCAGCGGCAGACCCAGCGCGGCGGCCAGCGTCACCACCCCGCGCATCCCGGCCCAGCCGATGACGATCGGGAACTGCACCGGCGGGCCCGGGTCGCGCTGCCGCACCCGGGGTACCAGCCGGGCCAGGTAGGTGGCGGGGAAGACCCAGACGAACCGGGTCAGGAAGACCGCCGCCAGCACCGCCGCGGTGATCCCCACCAGCCGGCCGGTCGGCTCGTCGAGGTCCCGCAGGACCTCGGGCAGTTGCAGGCCGACCAGCAGGAAGACCAGCCCCTCCAGCAGGAACTGGACCAGCCGCCAGAACGCGCCGGTCTGCAACCGGGAGGCGGCCGACAGCAGCAACGGCATCTTGTGGCCGATCCCCAGCCCGGTGACCACGACCGCGACCACCCCGGAGGCGTGGATCTCCTCGGCGGCGAAGACCACCGCGAACGGCACGATCAGCGACAGCGCGTTGTCCAGCAGCGGGTCGGTGGTCCGCTTGTGCAGGTACCCGAAGACCACCACGCCCAGCAGCCCGACCAGCACCCCGCCGCCGGTGGCGACCACGACCTCCTGCGCCACGTACCCGAAACTCACCGAGCCGGCGCTGGCGGTGGCCGCGACGATCGCCACCCGCAGCAGCACCAGCGCGGTGGCGTCGTTGACCAGGCTCTCCCCCTCCAGGATGGTCACCACCCGCCGGGGCAGGCCCACCCGCCGGGCCACCGCGGTGGCCGCGATCGCGTCCGGCGGGGCCACCACCGCACCCAGCGCCACACAGATCGCGTACGGCAGGTCGGGCAGGAACAGGTGCACCACCGTGCCCACCACGAACGCGGTGAAGATCACCAGACCCACCGCGAGCAGCAGGATCGGCCGCAGGTTGAGCCGGAACGCCGGCACCGACGTGCCCAACGCCGCCACGTAGAGCAGCGGCGGCAGGATGCCCACCAGCACCAGGTCGGGATCGAGCCGCACGTGCGGGAAGCCCGGCAGGAAGGACAGCCCGAGACCGAGCACCACCAGCAGGATCGGCGCGAGCAGACCCAGCTTGCGGGCCAGCGCGGCGCCGAAGGTCGCGATCGCCAGGAAGACCACGACCTCGAACAGAGCTTCCATGGAGTAGCAGCCTAGGCGTACGGACGGCCCGGGGTGATCACCCGGTGGCGCGCAGCTTCGGCAGCACCTCCGCGCCGAACGTGTCGATGAAGGCGCGCTGCTCCTGCCCGACGTGGTGCAGGGCGATCTGGTCGAAGCCCAGCGACAGGTACTCCTCCAGCCAGCCCACGTGCCGGCCCAGGTCCGCCGACACGTTCACCACCTCGGTGACCTGCTCCAGCGGCACCCGCTCGCTGACCATGTCGAAGTGCTCGGCGGTGTCCAGGTCCCAGCAGACCGGCGGCGCGAAGACGTTGCTGCGCCACTGCTCGTACGCGATCGCCTCCGCCTCGGCCTGCTCCGGCGCCCAGCTCACGTGCACCTGCAGGTGCAGCGGCCCCCGTCCGCCCGCGTCCCGATAGGCGTCGATCATCTCGCGCAGGTGCGCGGTCGGGGCGTTCACCGTGATCAGGCCGTCCGCCCACTCGGCGCACCAGCGGGCGGTGGCCACGCTGACCGCCGCCCCGATCAGCGCCGGCGGTTCCTCCGGCCGGGTCCACAGCTTCGCCCGGTCCACCCGGACCAGGCCGTCGTGGCTGACCTCCTCGCCGGCCAGCAGCGCCCGGATCACCTCCACGCACTCCCGCAGCCGAGCGGTCCGCACGTCCTTACGCGGCCAGCCGTCGCCGGTGATGTGCTCGTTGCTCGCCTCGCCGGTACCCAGCGCCGCCCAGAACCGGCCCGGGGACATCGCGCCCAGGGTGCCGATGGCCTGCGCGATGATCGCCGGGTGGTAACGCTGGCCGGGGGCGTTGACCACCCCGAACGGCAGCCCGGTGGCCTGCAGCGCCGCGCCCAGCCAGGACCAGGCGAAGCCGGACTGGCCCTGCCGGGTGCTCCACGGCGAGAAGTGGTCCGACGACATCGCGGCGTCGAAGCCGGCGCGTTCGGCGTGCACCACCGCCTCCAGCAGGCGGCTCGGATGGATCTGCTCGTGGGAGGCGTGGAAGCCGAACACCGTCATGGCGTCCTTCCGTACCCATGACGGTGTCCGGTTAAAGCTCGCCCGCGCCGGTCGCCCGGCGCGGGGTCACTCGGCGTGCGCGCCGGCCCCGGCGGTGGCCGCGCCCTCCCCCACCCAGACGGTCTTGGTGTTGCAGAACTCCCGCATCCCCAGCGCCGACAGCTCCCGGCCGTAGCCGGAGTTCTTCACCCCACCGAAGGGCAGCTCCGGGTACGAGGTGGTCATGCCGTTGACGAAGACGTTGCCGGCGTCCAGGTCGGTGGCGAACCGCTCCTGCTCGGCCGGGTCGGTGGTCCAGGCGTTCGCCCCCAACCCGAAGGGCGTGCCGTTGGCCACCTCGACCGCCTCGTCGTACGACGACACCCGGTAGAGCCCGGCGACCGGCCCGAAGACCTCCTCGGCCCACATCCGCATCTGCGGGTTCAGGTCGGTCACCACGGTCGGCGGGTAGAACCAGCCGTCGCCGGTCGGCTTCTCGCCGCCGCAGAGCACCGTCGCGCCGTGCGCCACCGCGTCCTGCACCTGGGCGTGGATCTCGTCCCGCCCGCTCTCGCTGGCCAGCGGGCCGACGTCGGTGTCGGCGTCCATCGGGTCGCCGACCCGCAGCGCGGCCATGTTCGCGGCGAACTTCCCGGCGAACGCGTCGAAGACGTCGGTGTGCACGATGAACCGCTTGGCGGCGATGCAGGACTGCCCGTTGTTCTGGCAGCGGGCGGTGGTGGCCACCTCGGCGGCCCGGTCCAGGTCGGCCGAGGGCATCACCACGAACGGGTCGCTGCCGCCCAGCTCCAGCACCGTCTTCTTCAGTTCCCGTCCGGCGATCTGGGCGATCGAACGGCCCGCGCCCTCGCTGCCGGTCAGCGTCGCCGCCCGCACCCGGGGGTCGCTGAGCACCCGGTCGACCGCGTCCGAGCCGACCAGCAGGGTGGTGAACGCCCCCTCGGGGAAGCCGGCCCGGCGGAAGACATCCTCCAGGTAGAGGGCGGTCTGCGGCACGTTGGACGCGTGCTTGAGCAGGCCGGTGTTC
This sequence comes from Micromonospora sp., assembly GCF_048594385.1. Taxonomy (NCBI): domain Bacteria; kingdom Bacillati; phylum Actinomycetota; class Actinomycetes; order Micromonosporales; family Micromonosporaceae; genus Micromonospora; species Micromonospora sp. The sequence goes on from NZ_JBMDWU010000432.1 coordinate 6,203, forward strand.
CCGGCCATCAGGGCCGGCGCGGCGAACCGCATCACCTGCCAGAGCGGGAAGTTCCACGGCATCACCGCGAGCACCACCCCGATCGGCTGATAGCGGACGAAGGCCCGCTTCGCCTTCACCGCGGCGGCGTCGGCGGGCTCGTCGGCGAGCATCCGCTCCGCGTTCGCGGCATAGAACCGGCAGGCGGTGGCGCACTTGGTGACCTCGGCCCGCGCCGCGGCGTAGGTCTTGCCCATCTCGGTGGTCATCAGCCGGGCGGTGTCGTCGCGTTCGGCGTCGAGCAGGTCCGCGGCGGCGTTCATCCACTGCGCCCGCTGGGCGACCGTGGTGCGGCGCAGGTCCCGGAACGCCAGGTCGGCCCGTTCGATGGCGGCGTCGATCTGCTCGCTCGACATCGGCTCGTAGGACTTGAGCACCTGACCGGTGGCGGGGTTGGTGGTGGCGATGGGCATCTCTTCTCCTGTCACTCGAAGAGTGAGTGCCGCGCGCCCGGCTGCTCACGGCGGCGGGCGGCACGGCGGCGCTGGATGACGACCAGGTCGACCACCGCCACGACGGCGAACAGCACGCACAGCACACCCAGCCAGGCCAGCCCGGCCGCGAACGCTCCGACCGCGAGGACGGTCATGGTGACCAGGCCGAACAGGGCCAACGCCAGGCGCAGGTTCAACGCGCTGTACGCGTGGCCGACCGTGCCACGGGCACGCCGGGGCTGCGATCTCGTCATCGTCTCGGCCTACCCCGGTACGGACGCCGCTAACCGGTCCCGACGCCCGGATCACCCCACGTCGGCGCTGCCCACCGGGCCGGCGCCGGGCGGGCGGCCTGCCCGGAGAGCCCCGCTCCGACCTGTTCTTACCAGATTCATGTTTCGAGCTGTTGAATCTGCCCGGAAGTCGACACGAGCGGGCCGCCGCACCCGGTACGGCCCGTAGAGTGACCGGGCTGTCGCTCTGCGCCGTCTGACCGGGGGAAGACGCATGCCTCGACGCTGGGTCGCCGCCGTGGCCTGCCTGTTGGCGCTGACCGCGCTCGCCTGCGAGGAGGGCGGCGGGGCCTCCCCGCGCCCGACGAAGAGCGGATCGACACCGACCGGGCTGCCCGGCACGATGGCCGCCCTCGGCGACTCGATCACCACCGGGTTCGGTTCCTGCCTGGTGCTCACCTCGTGCCAGCGCAACTCCTGGTCCACCGGGGACGGCATCCGGGTGGAGAGCCACTACCGGCGGCTGCTCGACGCCGACGCGCCGATCCGCAACCGGGCCCGCAACCACGCCGTACCGGGGGCCCGCGCCGAGGCCCTCGCCGGGCAGGCCGGTGCCGCCGTCAAGGACAAGGCCGACTACGTCACCGTGCTGATCGGCGCGAACGACGCCTGCCGCGACGACATCGACGCGATGACCGCGACCGCCACCTTCCGCAGCCAGGTCGACCGGGCGCTGCGGGTGCTGCGCGAGGGCCGCCCGAAGGCCCGGGTGCTGGTGGCCAGCATCCCCGACCTCAACCGGCTCTGGGAGATCGGGCACACCGAGTCCCGCGCGGTGCGGATCTGGAAGACCGGCATCTGCCCGGCGCTGCTGGCCAACCCCACCTCGGACGCCAAGGCCGACCGGGACCGCCGGGCCCGCTTCGCCGAGCGGATCGACGCGTACAACAGCCAGCTCAAGGCGGCCTGCCGGGCGTACGGGTCGCGGTGCCGCTACGACGGCGGCGCGGTGCACCGGGTGCGGTTCAGCCTGGACGAGGTCAACGGGTTGGACTGGTTCCACCCCAACGTCGCCGGGCAGAACCGGCTCGCCGACGCGACGTTCTCGGCGGCCGGCTGGCGACTCTGAGTCACCCCGGCACCGGCCCGCTCGTGGCCGGGCGTCGCGTCGTGCGCGGGCCGCGCCCGGCGGCGGGCCGGGCACGGCGTGGCACCACGCCCGGTCAGGGGCGGCGCGGGTGGGGCAGCCCGCCCCGGTGCTCCCGGTAGAGCGCCTGGGCGCGCTCGGCGAGGTCCTTGGTGGCCGACGAGTTGGCCCAGGTGCCGAGGATGATCGCGGCACCGGGGACGACCTTGGCGAAGACCCGCTTGGCCGCCCGCACCCCGGCCATCCGGGCCAGCCGGACGCCGAGTTGCAGCATCACCCGCCCGAGCGGGTTCTGGGCGGCGTGACCGAACAGCGCGCCGGCCCGTTCCCGACCGGCCGCGACACCGAGCGCCAACCGGGCCGCCTCGGCCGCCTTGTGCACCTTCTGCAGGACGAGCAGGTCGGTGGCCCGGTCAGGGTGCACCGGGTCCGCGCCGTACGCGGCGGCGACGTGCAGCACCAGCCGGGCCTGGGTCCAGGCCAGCACGCCGACGTCGATGACCGCACCGGGCAGCCCCGCCGCACCCGAGACCGCTCCGGAGAGGCGGGCCCGGTTGACGAAACGCCGGATGGCCTGCTCGGCCAACTGGTCGGCGGTGGCGTCGGGGCGCTCCGCCCGGGCCCGGGCGACCCACTGCGCCGCCTCCGGGCCGAGCCGGCGGACCGCCTCCAGGGCCAGGTGTTCGGGGGCGTACTGCGGGTCGTCCCGCATCCGGTCCCAGAGCCGGGCCGGCGGCGCTTCCGGGGCGTCGCCCGGATCACCGGCCGGCACCGCCGGGACCGGAGCCGACGCCCCCACCGTCGCCGGGACCGTGGCGGTCGGCGACCCGCCGGCCGGTGTTGCGGGGACGGCCGGGCCGGCGGTGTCCGCCGGTACCGGCGGCGTGGGGACGGTCGGTTCGTCGTCGGCGGGGACGGCGTCGGTCACGGATGCTCCCGGGGTGGAATCGGTTCGCGGACGGTCAGCGGCGACGGCCCGACAGCTTGCCGGCCGCCTGCTTGAGCCGTGCCTGGTTCTCCGGCTTGGCCAGCTCGCGCCGACCCCGGTCGACCAACTGCTGACCCTTGGGGGAGCGCAGGAAGGCGCTGATCCGCTGCATCAGTGCTGACATATCGTCCTCCGATCGGGTGTCCTGCGTCATGTGTACCCGATCCGAGCAACCGCCAACCGTCCACTGTGTCCGGTCGAGGGTAGCCATCCGCCGACGCCGACGCGAACCGGCCCGCCCGGTACCGGGCGGGCCGGGCCGGCGGCTCAGACCAGGATGGCGGCGACCACCTCGGTGGCCCGCCACTCGTGCTGGGCGTAGAGGTCCGGGTAGGCGGAGATCTGCACGGCCTGCGCGGCGACGGTGAGCGGGAGGTCCGCCCAGCCGGGGATCTCCAGCAGCGCGGTGAGGAACGCCCGGGTGGCGAACGCCGGGTCCATCAGCTGGCCGACCTCGCCCCAGCCGCTGCTCGGGCGCTGCTGGAACAGCCCGACCGAGTCGTGGTCCCAGCCGATCGCCTGGTGCGGGTAGTTCTGCGACTCGGGCAGCACGCCGCTTGCGTAGTTGTAGAGGTTGCTCTCCTGCATCGCGGTGGCCACCGCGATGACCAGGGCCCGGCGCGGGACGCCCATCGCCCGGCCGGCCTTGACGATCTCCTTGGCGTTGTCCATCTGGGCCTGGTCGAGGCCGGCCACCGGGACGATCCGCTTCGGCCGGGGCTTCGGCTTCGGCCGGGGCTTGGGCTTGGTGGTCCTGGTCGCGCTCGGGGTGGGGCTCGGGGTGGCGGCGGTCGGGCTGGCGGCGGCCGGGCTGCTGGGCACGACCGTGACCGGGGTACGGACCTCGGCGCGGGAGGCGGCCTGCTGCTGGGCGCGCTCGGCGAGGGCGGCCTCGGTGCCGAGCCGGTCGTCGGCCCGCTCGTCCGGCAGTGCCTGGACGCCCGCGACGGCGGTGAGGCCGAGGCAGCAGAGCACCCCGGCGGCGAGCAGCGCCGGCCGGCGGCGGCGGAGGTTAACGAGCCCGCCGAGGCGGGTACGGAGGGAGCGGGGTTCACGGAGAACGCCGACCTGAACGGACGAGGGGGTGTCGTCCGAACGGCCAGTCATGCCCTGAGGGGCGCCCTGGTCGTCGATGGTGTCGTCGTCACGCATCCGCCGAGGCTAGACATGCCCTTTCCCGGCCACCCACCAGCAGGATGTGGCCCTCGCCACACTTTCCGGCGGGCCGCCGGGACGCCCACCCCGGACGCGGGACCGGGGCGACAGACCACCCGCAACGGGCATTACGGTCAGCTACCGCGCCCGCCGTCGTCGGAGTGGGTCGACCACCCAGACCACCGCGGCCGGCCGCATGATCCACCATGTCCCCCTTTCGGGTGACACGCCGGAACCATCCGACCGGGTCGCTCCGGCCCGTCCGGCGAATTGGTGGCTTCCTCCGGGTTTGATAGCCGGATCGGTCACGACGCGCCCAGTGATGGAATGGATGACGCCGACGGGTACGTTCCCCGAACCGGGTGCCGTCCGTGCGCGGCCACCCGTAGGCGCATTTCCTCAGGAGGTCCGACCGGTGCTCGACCCACACGAGCTGTACCAGCTCACCGACGATCTGCCCGACCTCGGCCAGCCGGTGCTGATCCAGGCGCTCACCGGCTTCGTCGACGCCGGCAACGCCACCCGGCTGGCCCGCGAGCAGCTCCTCACCTCACTGGACGCCCGGACGATCGCCACCTTCGACGTCGACCAGCTCTTCGACTACCGGTCCCGCCGCCCGGTGATGACCTTCGTCGAGGACCACTGGGAGGACTACGACGCCCCCGAGCTCGCCCTGCACCTGCTGCGCGACGACGACGAGACGCCCTTCCTGCTGCTCACCGGCCCGGAGCCGGACCTGCAGTGGGAGCGGTTCGTGGCGGCGGTCGGCGCGGTGGCCGCCCGGCTCGACGTCCGGCTCACCGTCGGACTCAACTCCATCCCGATGGCCGTCCCGCACACCCGACCCACCGGAGTCACCGCGCACGCCACCCGCCGCGAGCTGATCGCCGGTTACGAACCGTGGTTGCAGCGGGTGCAGGTCCCGGGCAGCGTCGGCCACCTGCTGGAATACCGGCTCGGCGAGGCCGGCCGGGACGCCCTCGGGTTCTCCGCGCACGTGCCGCACTACGTCGCCCAGACGGAGTACCCGGCCGCCGCCGAGGTGCTGCTCGCCTCGGTGTCCCGCAGTACCGGGCTGCTGCTGCCCAACGAGAGCCTCCGCTCCGCCGCCGAGGTGGTCCGGGTGGAGATCGACCGGCAGGTCGCCCAGACCGACGAGGCCGCCGCGCTGGTCACGGCCCTGGAGGAGCAGTACGACGCGTTCGCCCGGGGTCGGGGGGAGAAGAACCTGCTCGCCGCCGAGACCGGCCCGCTGCCCACCGCCGACGAGCTGGGTGCCGAGCTGGAGCGTTTCCTCGCCGAGCAGACCCGACCCGGCGAGACCCCGGGCGCCTGAACCACGGCCGGGCGGCATCGCCGCCGCCCGGCCCGCCCACCCGCAGCCCCCGCGCGTCGCAGCCGACCCGACGGCGGGCCGCCCCGGCGGGGTGGGCCGCGATGCGGCAGGCTGGGCACATGCGCCTGGCGACCTGGAACGTGAACTCGGTGAAGGCCCGCCTGCCCCGCCTGCTCGACTGGCTGGCCGGCACCGCCCCCGACGTGGTCTGCCTCCAGGAGACCAAGTGCCCCGACGGGGCCTTTCCCGCCGCCGAGGTCGGCGAGCTGGGCTACGAGGTGGCCAGCCACAGCGACGGCCGGTGGAACGGGGTGGCCATCCTGTCCCGCGTCGGCCTGACCGACGTCGCCGTCGGGTTCCCCGACGAGCCGGGCTTCCCCCTACCCGAGGCCCGCGCCATCGCCGCCACCTGCGCCGGGGTCCGGATCTGGTCGGTGTACGTGCCGAACGGCCGCGCCACCGACGACCCGCACTACACGTACAAGCTGGCCTGGCTGGCGGCGCTGCGGGACGCGGTGACGCCGGCGGTGGCCGCCGGTGGACCCGTCGCCGTCTGCGGGGACTTCAACGTCGCCCCGACCGACGCCGACGTCTGGGACCCGGCGCTCTTCGTCACCTCGACCCACGTCACCCCCGCCGAGCGGGCCGCCCTGGCCGCCCTGCGCGACCTCGGCCTCAGCGACGTGGTGCCCACCCCGATGAAGGGCCCGCACCCGTACACCTACTGGGACTACCGGGCCGGCATGTTCCACCAGAACAAGGGCATGCGGATCGACCTGGTGTACGCCTCCGCGCCGCTGGCCCGCGCGGTCCGCTCCGCGTACGTCGACCGGGAGGCCCGCAAGGGCAAGGGCCCCTCCGACCACGCCCCGGTCGTGGTCGACGCCGACCTGCCCGGCGCGGAGCCGACCGGCCCTACCGGGCAGCGGTAGCGCGCCACACCCCGGCTCAGCGCCCGACCGGACCGGCCGCGCGGGGCTAGGGTGGGCAGATGGCAGTCGTGAAGATCAACGCGATCGACGTCCCGCCCGGTGCCGGCGAGGAGCTGGAGAAGCGGTTCGCCGCCCGGGCCGGCGCGGTGGAGAACTCCCCCGGTTTCCTCGGCTTCGAGCTGCTGCGCCCGGTGGCCGGCGAGAGCCGCTACTTCGTGTACACCCGGTGGGAGACCGAGGAGGCGTACCAGGCGTGGGCGGCCGGGCCGTCGCGGGCCGCGCACGCCGGTGGTGGGGGCGGCGAGCAGCAGCGGCCGGTGGCCTCCGGCGCGACGCTGCTGGAGTTCGAGGTGGTCCAGCAGGTGACCGGCAAGGGCTGACCGCTACCCCGGGCGGTCAGAGCCAGGGCAGGACGGGCGCGGTGGTGGGGGCGGCGAGCCGGGCGAGCCAGCCGGCGATCCCGGCGGCGCCCTGCATGAAACCGGGCTCCGGCGGCAGCTCCGCCGGGGTCCGGGTGTGCTCGGTGTTCGACCAGGCGACACCCGTCGGGGTGGTCACGGTCCGGGCGAGCACGTCCTCGGCGAGCCGGTGCGCCCAGGCGAGCAGGGCGGGGTCGGCGGTGGCCCGGTAGCGGTCGAGCAGCAACTGCCCGACGCCGGCCGTGCCGCAGCACCGGGCGAGGTTGTCCCAGAAACCCGGGTACCGCCGCTGCGGCAGGCCGCTGTCACGCAGCGCCCCGAGGCACCCGTCGACGGCCCGCTGCCAGCGGGGCTGCGGGTCGACGGTGTCGAGCAGGGTGAACAGCCGCACCGTGCCGGTGGGGCCGTGGCACCAGCCGAAGTTGACCGCCGGGCGGTCCGGGCGGGGCGGGACCAGCAGCGGCAGCGCCCAGCCGTCCGGGTGGTCACCCATCGCCAGCAGTCCGTCGGCGGCGCGGACGGCGGTGTCGAGCAGGTCGTCGCGGCGCAGGGTGACACCGGCGACGGCGAGGGCGTAGGCGACCCCGGCGGTGCCGTGGGAGAAGCCGGGCATCAGCCGCTCGTCGCCGGCCCGCATCCGCCAGTGCGGACCGTCCGGGTGTTCCTCGGCGAGCCCCACCAGCCCGTCGGCGAGGACGTGCGCCGCCTGCGCCACCACCGGACCCGTGTCGTCGGCGTCGAGGAGGGCCAGCAGGATGCCCGCGTCGCCGGAGATGACGTCGGAGCACCGGTCCGGGTCCACCGGGCGGTCCCGCAGCCGTTCGGCGACGCGTGCCGTCACCGACGCGGCGGCGTCGAGGGCGACCGGGTCGGCGGCGGCCCGACCCCAGGCGCGCAGTGCGACGGCGGCCCCGGCCCAACCGCCGAACACCCCGTCGTCGGGCAGCGTCGCGGCGTCCGGCTCGTGCCGGGCGAGGTGTACCAACCGGTCCCGGGCACCGGCCGCGACCCGGTCGAGAGCCGACCCGGCTCCGCTGCCCGCCCCGGTGCCGGGGCGCGCGTCCCCGGTGGGCGCCCCGCCCGCCGGGGAGGCACCGGCGGCGGTGGCCTCGGCGCAGCCGAGCAGCACCCCGGCGGTGCCGGCGTACAGGTCGTCGAAGGGTTCGCCCGCCTCCCGCCAGCACGGGCCGCCGTCGGCGGGCACCGCCACCGACTCGATCCAGGTGAAAGCCTGCCGCACCACGTCCGCCGTCACCGCGCGATCCTGCCATCCGCCGCCGTGCGGTGTCGCCGCAATATCGTCCCGGCGGTCAGGGTGACCGGGTCGCCGCCAACGAGGCGAACGCGATGACGTTGTCGGCGTAGCCGGTGCGTCCGCCGATCCACTGGCCGCCGCAGGTGATCAGCCGCAGCGCGGGTGCGCCGTCGCGGCCGTAGACCCGGTCGGCGGGCAGGGCCGACTTGTCGAAGAACTCCACCGAATCGACGCGGAACACCACCACCCGCCGGTCGTCCCGGGTCACCTCGATCGTGTCGCCCGGGTTGAGTTTGCGCAGGTCGTAGAAGACCGAGGGGCCGTCCTTCGAGTCGACGTGGCCGACGATGATCGCCCGGCCGGGCTCGCCGGGGGTCGGGCCCCGGTCGTACCAGCCGGTCTCGTCGTGCCGGTCGAGCGGCGGTACGTCGATCGACCCGTCCCGGGCCTGACCGACCGGGGCGACCTGGGCGTTCACCTTGATCGCGGGCACGGTGAGCCGTACCGGGCGGCTGGCCGGCAGGCTGCCCGGCGCGGGGCTCTGCCGGGCACCGGCGGCCGGGTGTTGCGACGGGGTGCCCGTCCAGTCCAGGGGCCCGACCGAACGCCCCAGCCCGGCGCCGGTGGCGAAGATCCCGAGCAGCACCAGCGCCACGGCCAGCGGCACCGACCAGGGCCCGCGCGTCGAGGACCGCCCGCCGGCCGGGGCGGCCGGGGCCGGGCCGGCAGCCGTCGGGCCGCCGGTGGACGGGACCGGAGCACGGAACGGGGGCGACATCGGATCGTCGGGCGGCCGGGTCGGAGCGCCGCGCTGCGCAGCCGCGGCGGGCGGCGGCGGACCGGGCACCGGGCCGGCCGGCGGGGGAATCAGACCGACCCACCGGGGGCGGGGACCGGGGCCGCCGGAGGGGGAACGGTACGCCCGCGTGCCACTGGGTGGCGGGCTGCCGGGGGGCGGGAGCGGGCCGTTACGCGGACCCGGGGAGGCGGGCGGCACGGTCACTGCCCGGCGACGCCACGCGGCCGGCGGGCCGCCACGATACCGACGACGGCCCCGGCGATGGTCAACGCCAGCCCGCCGGGCACGAGCAGCCCGCCGGGTATCCCGTCGCCGCCGGCCGCGCCGCCGAAGCCGGTGTGCGGCCCGGGGCTGGGCTTGACCTTCTTGACCACCTGGAGCGCCGTCGATGCGGTCGCCCCGTCGGGGCATTCCAGCTTGACCCGGTAGTTGCCCGGACGGACCCGCTCCCTGACCATCGGCGCGGCGGTGAGCAGGCCGTGCTGCGGCTGCACCTGGACCCGGCCGAAGGCGTCGGACACGACCGTCGCCGGGATCGAGTTGTCGTGGCAGCTCGCCCGGATGCCGACCAGGTAACCCGGCTCGACGGTCCCCGGGGTCACCTCGACGAAGAGCACGCCGGGCGGCGGCTGCGGGTCACCGCCCCCGTCGGGCGGGGGTTGACCCGGCCCGGGGGCCGCAGCGAGGGCCGGTGGGGCGACCGGGACCGGGGCGGCGGATGCCGGGGCGGTGTGCCACAGGGCGGGGACGAGGGCACCGACGGCGACCGCAAGCGCGGTGCGGTGCAGCGGAATCGACACGTCTCCCCCTTCCGGCGCCCCGGGGCAGCGCCGGACTGACCCGGACGCCGACCTGCCGTACGGGATGAATCGTCTCACCCTCCGACCGACGGCACATCCGATACGGCGGAACCGTCGCGTACGCTCGGGTCGCTGTGACCTCCATCGACCAGAACCCCGCCGTCCCGGTGGCCCCGCCGGGCACCGGGACGATCCGCACCTTCCACCCCCGACGGGGCCGGATGACCAGCCGGCAGACCGACGCGCTGGCCCGGCTGCGGCCGGCGTACGGGATCGAGATCGCCGACCTCGACGGGCCGGTCGATCCGGCCGGGTTCTTCGGTCGGGGCGCGCCGGTGGTGCTGGAGATCGGCTCGGGGATGGGTGACGCCACCGCGGCGATGGCCGCCGCCGACCCGGACCGTGACTACCTGGCGGTCGAGGTGCACACCCCGGGCATCGCCAACCTGCTCGACCTGGTGCAGCGCCACGGCCTGGGCAACGTCCGGGTCGCCCAGGGTGACGCGCTGGACCTGGTCCGGGCCATGCCGGAGCGCTGTCTGGACGCGGTGCACGTGTTCTTTCCCGACCCGTGGCCCAAGTCGCGGCACCACAAGCGGCGGATCATCCAGCCGGAGCACGTGGCGTTGCTGCGGTCCCGGTTGGCCGGCGGCGGGACGCTGCACTGCGCCACCGACTGGGCCGAGTACGCCGAGTCGATGCGCTCGACGCTGACCGCCGACCCGGAGCTGGTCGACGTGCACGGCGGGTACGCACCCCGGCCCGCCCACCGTCCGGTGACCAAGTTCGAGCGGCGGGCCCTGACCGCCGGCCGCGAAGTCTTCGACCTGGTCCACCGCCGCCGCGCCTGAGCCCGCCGGATCGCCCCGGCGGTGGTGTCCGGCCACCGGCGACACCGCCAACTCGGCCCACCGGCGGTTCCGCGCTACGGGCGGGACGGGGGTCGGGCGGGCGGCCCGGTTGGCGTGGGGGGTGGTGGTGCGGGCACGATGGGGGGCGTTATGACGCTCACTGCCGCGCTGCCTCGAAGCGCCGACCCCGACACCCTCTTCGACGCGTTCGCCGGCTGGGCGAAAGAGCGTGGGCTGGACCTCTACCCGCACCAGGAGGAGGCGGTCATCGAGATCGTCTCCGGCGCGAACGTGATCATGAATACGCCGACCGGTTCGGGCAAGAGCCTGGTGGCGATCGCGGCGCACTTCACCGCCCTGGCCGACGACCGGACGAGCTTCTACACCGCGCCGATCAAGGCCCTGGTGTCGGAGAAGTTCTTCGCGCTCTGCGAGGTGTTCGGCGCGGAGAACGTCGGCATGCTGACCGGCGACGCCAGCGTCAACGCCGACGCCCCGATCATCTGCTGCACCGCCGAGATCCTGGCCAACCTGGCGCTGCGCGAGGGGGCTCGGGCCGACGTCGGCCAGGTGGTGATGGACGAGTTCCACTTCTATGCCGAGCCGGACCGGGGCTGGGCGTGGCAGGTGCCGATCATCGAGCTGCCGCAGGCCCAGTTCGTGCTGATGTCGGCCACCCTGGGGGACACCACCCGGTTCGTCGACGACCTGACCCGGCGCACCGGCCGGTCGACCGCCGTCGTCCGGTCGGCCGAGCGGCCGGTCCCGCTGATCTTCTCGTACGCGATGACGCCGCTGCACGAGACGCTGGAAGAGCTGCTGGAGACCAAGCAGGCCCCGGTGTACGTGGTGCACTTCACCCAGGCCGCCGCGCTGGAACGCGCCCAGGCGCTGATGAGCGTGAACGTCTGCACCCGGGCCGAGAAGGACATGATCGCCGCCGCGATCGGCAGCTTCCGGTTCACCTCCGGCTTCGGCAAGACGCTGTCGCGGCTGGTGCGGCACGGCATCGGCGTACACCACGCCGGCATGCTGCCCAAGTACCGCCGGCTCGTGGAGACCCTGGCCCAGGCCGGCCTGCTGAAGGTCATCTGCGGCACCGACACGTTGGGCGTGGGCATCAACGTGCCGATCCGCACAGTGCTGTTCACCGGCCTGAGCAAGTACGACGGGGTACGCACCCGGCTGCTCAAGGCCCGCGAGTTCCACCAGATCGCCGGCCGGGCCGGACGGGCCGGCTTCGACACCATCGGGCGGGTCGTGGTGCAGGCCCCCGAACACGTGATCGACAACGAGAAGGCCCGGGCCAAGGCGGGCGACGACCCCAAGAAGCGCCGCAAGGTGGTCAAGAAGAAGCCGCCGGAGGGCTCGGTCGGCTGGGGCGAGCCGACGTTCCAGCGCCTGGTCGAGGCCGAGCCGGAGCCGCTGACCTCCAGCTTCCAGGTCAGCCACTCGATGCTGCTCAACGTGATCGGCCGCCCGGGTGACGCGTTCGCCTCGATGCGGCACCTGCTCACCGACAACCACGAGGACGCCGCCGCCCAGCGCCGGCACATCCGCCGGGCGATCGCCATCTACCGGGCGCTGCGGGCCGGCGGGGTGGTCGAGCAGCTCGACGAGCCCGACGAGACGGGTCGCCGGGTCCGGCTCACCGTCGACCTCCAGCTCGACTTCGCGCTCAACCAGCCGCTGTCGCCGCTGGCGCTGGCCGCCATCGAACTGCTCGACGTCGAGTCCCCGTCGTACGCCCTGGACGTGCTGAGCGTGATCGAGTCGATCCTCGACGACCCGCGCCAGGTGCTCTCCGCGCAGCAGTTCAAGGCCCGCGGCGAGGCGGTCGCCGCGATGAAGGCCGAGGGCATCGAGTACGAGGCCCGCATCGAGCTGCTCGACGAGGTGACCTGGCCCAAGCCGCTGGCGGAGCTGCTGCACGCCGCGTACGAGATGTACCGGCAGGGGCACCCCTGGGTCGCCGACCACCAGCTCTCCCCCAAGTCCGTCGTGCGGGACATGTACGAACGCGCGATGACCTTCGGCGAGTACGTGCAGTTCTACGGGCTGACCCGGTCCGAGGGGCTGGTGCTGCGCTACCTCGCCGACGCGTACAAGACGCTGCGGCAGACCGTGCCCGAGGACGCCAAGACCGAGGAGCTGGTCGACCTCATCGAGTGGCTGGGCGAGCTGGTCCGGCAGGTCGACTCCAGCCTGATCGACGAGTGGGAGCGGCTGCGCAACCCCTCCGACGTCGCGGACGCCGCCCTGGCGCACGCGTCGCTGGAGGAGCGGGTGCCGGCGGTGACCCGCAATGCCCGCGCCTTCCGGGTGCTGGTGCGCAACGCGTTGTTCCGCCGGGTCGAGCTCGCCGCCCTGCGCCGCTGGTGGGACCTGGGCGAGCTGGACGGGGCATCCGGGTGGGACGCCGACGCCTGGGCGGAAGCGCTGGAGCCGTACTTCGAGGCGTACGACGGGATCGGGGTGGGACCGGACGCGCGCGGGCCGGCGCTGCTCATGATCGAGCAGGGGCGGGAGAAGTGGACCGTCCGGCAGATCCTGGACGACCCGGAGGGCGACCACGACTGGGGGATCAGCGCCGAGGTCGACCTGGCCGCCTCGGACGAGGTGGGTGCCGCCGTGGTCCGGGTGACGGACGTCGGGCAGCTCTGAGTCTTTCTTCGCAGGGGCCGTCCGGTGCGTCCGTGTCCGGTCCGGCATCGGTGGCCGCCGGTCGCGTGGATGGCCACCAGCGGGACAGCTCCCTGCGGACGATCCGCCGTGATCTCGTCCGGAATCAGTTGGCTAAATCTTGGCTGCCTGGGACGTTACGGCGGGGCGGGAGTTCGAAGAGCGCGCTTCGCGCGAGCGACTGTCCGGCGGGCGTCGAGCCAGGCGACTACGGCTGTCCGTATCCGAGGCGAGGAGACGGCTTCGCCTCGCCGTCTCGCGCTGAGTTGGTCGATCAGCCAGGTTGGGGCGTGCGCCTGTTCGATGGCCTGCGTCTTGGTGAGGAGTTCGCCCTTGTCGAGTGCGTGGCGACCCCTGGCCATGGAGGTAAGGCCGAGTTCAGCGATGGTGGGGTCCACCCATATCCACGGACGTCGAGCGGCCCAGGCCCAGTAGCCGGTGAGCTCGGCGCGGGCCGCCGCTCGTATGTCCTCGGCTGAGACTGCGGGGAAGACCTCGCGCGGCGAGCGTCCGAAGACCTCGTATCCGTGTCTCGCTAGTTCTGCTCTTGTGACCCGGGAAAGAATGCGGTGAACGAGTTGACCGTGGGTCCAGGTCGGATGCTGCTCCTCGATTTCGGAGACGGTCGCAGTGTCGACGTATACGCAGCCCAGGCTGAAGCCCGCGCCGCTCCCGCTGTCGAGTCGACGGTGGATCACTGAAAGTGCTGCCTGCCGACCGGTGTCAACAGGGCCGTCAACAAGCGCAACCAGGTCAAGATCGCTGATGCGTGGGACGTAGTCACCGGTGGCCAACGACCCTGCCACCAGGAGATCGCTGACCCAACCGAGTTCCTTCAGTTCGTGGCCGAGGTCCCGAACGGCAGCAGGTGATGTCGCCATGGTGGCGAGTGTAGGAAACACCTGCGGCAGCCGACATGAGTTTCGCTGCTCGATGGTGTCGCTCAACTGTTGTCCCGCAGTCCGGTCCGACCCGACGTCGTTGTACGCCTGCTGCTGGAATTGATCGATCACAATGGGTGCGTCGACGGTCAACAGGGCCTCGCCGATGGCGAGGGCGGAACTCCCGTACGCGAGCCCGATCTCCACGATCCTCCGCGCCTTCTCGGCGACCAGGAGGTCACGGACGAGGTCGCCGTCGCGTTCGGGCAGGGTCACGGTCTGGAGATCGAGTTCAGGTCCGCGCGTCCACACCAACCCGTCCCGGGCAATTTGGTTGGGTACATCCCGAACTCGCGCTCCGCGTCGTTCGTCACGCGACCAGCGTCCAGAGGGGCAGTCGGAGGGAGCCGCGGGAGAACCTCGGGGGTGGCTGGCCGTCTTCGGGCGGACGAGACCACGCTGTCGGCCACGCTCCGACGGACTGGCCGACTGCACCCGGACTGGACCGGGATCGGCGGCCTCCACCCCTGGGCGATGTCACACCCGTCGATTAGAATGTATGTACTAATCGAGTTCCTGACCTGGGAGGACGCTCGTGACCGCGCCCGTCAACGCCCCCCTCACGCCGTACGCCACCCTCCTCGGCTTCACCCGGTACGTCGACCGCACCGGGCCCACCAAGGCAAGCTTCGTCGGCGGGCTGCGCAAGCAGCGGGCCAGCCGGCACGGCTTCAACCCGCACGGCCAGTTCGTCAAGGCGCTCAAGGCCGACATCGCCTTCCACACCGGCGGCGCCCACCTGGCCGGGGTGGCCGATCTGGTCAAGCCGCGCTGGCGTCCGCTCTACCAGGCGCTGACGCCCGGCGCGACGGCGTGGCTGGAGTCGCTCGGCGAGCCGACCGGCGTCGACCTGGCGCAGACCCGCGACGCCCTCGCGATGCTCGGCGACCTGCCCGTCAAGATCAACCCCCACTTCGGCATCCGGTACGCCGACGGCCACGCCGAGGCGGTGCGACTGCACTTCGACGAGACCCCGCCGAGCGAGGAGGCGGCCCTGGCCACCCTGCACCTGATGGCCCGGCACATGGACGCGGTGCTGCCGCACGCCGAGCCGGTCCTGGTCGACGTGCGGCGCGGGGTGACCCACCGGACGCCCGAGCACGTCAAGCCGGCACAGGTCGAGCAGTGGCTGGCCGGCGAGGCGGCCGCCTTCCGGGCCATCTGGTCCACCGCCGCCTGACCACGATTCCGGCACATCCATCTACGCATTGACCTGCTTAATTGTTTAAGACAGATCGGACGGCAGCGTCGCCGTCCGATCTGTCTGTCGTTGCAGACTTCCCCAAAGACCGTTCCGATCATCGCGGAAGCCGACACCGACCGTAGAGTGTTGCGGAAATAAGTTCATCTACCTCGATGTGTAACGGCGCAGGGACGCACCAGTTCGATCGGAGGTGGAATTCCCGATGAGTCATGTCCGGTTCCGCTACTTCGCCGGAGCAGAATCGATCCCCCCTGATTTCGTCCACCGAATACGCACCGACCTGGCCCGGTCGATGCCCCGGCACCGGGTGGCCGACTACCTGACCACCAAACAGCACATCCTGCGGGAGAGCGACCACCTCGTCGCCGCCGAGACGGCCCAGGGGTGCGTCGGGCTGGTCGCCGCCACCGAACGCGACCCCGATGACCGGCCCTTCACCTACGTCGAAACCCTGCTGGTCGCCGAGGAACACCACGGGGGAACCGTCGCCTTCGGCCTCGTCTCCCGACTGTTCCGCGAAATCACCCGCCGACGCGGCGAATTCCCGGAACTGGTGGCGATGAAGACCTACACGCCGAAGGCGTACACGGTCATGCGCCGGTTCACCGTGCACGACGACATCCGCTGCTATCCGTCCCTCGACGGCTCCGACCCCGACGAGGTGCGCCGGCTGGCCGGCCGGCTGGCCGCCCAACTGTCACCGGAGTGCCGGTTCGATCCCCGTACCGGGGTGATCGTGCACGGCGGCGGCACGGTCGGCAGCGATTTCTGGCAGTACCGGCCACGCTCCGGAAACCGGCGCGTCGACGCCTTCTTCTCCGCCGAGGTCGGGGAATTCGACCGGGTGCTGTGCCTGGTGCACGCCCCGACACCGGCCGCCCGCGCGGCACTGACCGCGGCGTTGCGTATCACCCCGAATCCGGCACCCCGACAGGAGATCGCGTGAACGACGTAACCATGTCCGGCGGCGCGGCACGGGACTGGCTGGCCGGGAAGGGCTACCCGTTCACCGACAACGTCGAATTCCACCGCTCGGCCGGCGAGTTCGACGGGGGCGGCCAGTTCGGCGTCGAGATCCCGGCGGTGAACTCGATGCGCGACCTCGAAATCATGGTCAAACTGCTCAACGAGCACGGCGTCCGGGTCACCCGGTTCAACGAGACGTTGGGGTCCTTCCTGCTCTCGGACGCCGAACTGACCGACATGTTCGCGCTGTGCCGGGAGAACGACCACGGCATCGTGGTCAGCCTGGGCCCCCGCCCCGAGTACGACACGAAGAGCGCCTTCTACCGCACCGGTTTCGGCCTGGAGATGGGCCGGCAGATCAACAACAGCGACGGCATCCGCGCCTGCGTGGCCGAGGCGCTGCGGCTCGCGGCGCTCGGCTGCCGGGGCATCACCGTCTACGACATCGGCGTGCTGCGGGTGCTCGCGGAGCTGCGGTCGGACGGGCTGCTCCCGGCCGACCTGGTCTTCAAGACCTCCAGCCACTGCATGCCGACGAACCCCTTCCTGGCGCGGATCTTCGCCGAGAACGGCGCCGACAGCATCACCCTGGCGCACGACCTGGGCCTGCCGATGATCCAGGAGATCCGGCGGCTCAACCCCGAACTGCCGATGGACGTGCCCACCGACGTCTACCGCACCAAGGGCGGCTTCATCCGGTTCTACGAGCTGGCCGAGATCGTCCAGATCGCCGCGCCGGTGATGCTCAAGATGGGCGCGAGCGTGCAGGAACACCCGTACGACCCGCCGAGTGAGGCACGGACCGTCGAACGGGTCCGGCGCGTCGCCCGCGGCCTGGAAATGCTCGACCGCCACCTTCCCGACAAGACCGCCATCTCCCGCCGCAGCCGGCAGTACGCGATTCCGGCCGCGGCCTCCGACCGACGACAGGGGCCGGCAAGCGCATGACCACCAACGAGCACGCCGCATTCAAGCAGGAGGTCGACGAACTGCTGCGGCAGATGGTGCAGCAGTTCTACCGCGAGGTCGAGGGCGCGGACCACCTCTTCCGGGCCAGGGACATCAACATGGCCTACTACCAGCGGCACGTCATCGAGATCATTCTCCGGCTGCGGATGAAGCGGTGGATCGACGCGCTGACGATCCACTACTTCACCAAGCACAACCCGGTGCTGGCCAAGAAGTGGTGTGCGTACACCGAGGACGAGATGCTGCACGACTCGATGTTCGCCAAGGACCTGGAACGGGTCGGGGTGAGCCGGGAGGAGATCTACTCGACCGAGCCGATGTTCTCCACCAAACTGCTCCAGGGCTACTTCTACTACGGCCTCGAACACGAGGGCCGGCCGCTGGCCTCGCTGTCCAGTTCGTACTTCATCGAGAACGTCTCGCTGATGACCCAACCGGACTGGATCGAGAACGTCGAGCAGGTGCTCGGCGCGGGCATGGCCAAGGGTCAGCAGGCGCACGTCAACCACGACCTGGAGGACGACCACACCGATTTCGTGTGGGACGTGCTCATGACGTTCGTGCACACCGACGACGACCGG
Source organism: Micromonospora sp. (assembly GCF_048594385.1). Lineage (NCBI taxonomy): Bacteria > Bacillati > Actinomycetota > Actinomycetes > Micromonosporales > Micromonosporaceae > Micromonospora > Micromonospora sp. The sequence goes on from NZ_JBMDWU010000432.1 coordinate 23,934, forward strand.
CGACGGGTGGTGGAACACATCACCAACGTGTACCGGCTGTTCTGCGCCTTCTACACCGAGCTGTACCACCGAACCGTGCTCAAACAGGACGGCGCATTCGCGGTGGTGAAAGCACTGACCACCCCCTGAGGAGGCGAATCGCGGGCGGACGCGGGTCACCTCGGGGCACCGGTCGCGGTGTTAGGGTCGGGCCCACCTTCCGTCGGACGGCGGTCACGTCACCACCGGTGGCGTGACCGCCCGTCGACCTCCGCCGCCGAGGAGAATGATCGCGATGGCCGTCACCGGCAACCGTCGTGCCGTCGTTTCCGTGCAGAGCCGGGAATGCAGCCCCGAACTGTTGGAACGGTTGAGCGGGTCGACCCTGTTTCCCGAACGGCCGGTCGGGGCGGCGATCGTCGCCGTGGTCTGCCGGGGCGGCGGTTCGCTGCTCTACCTCACCGCGCCCCGGATGATCGACGCCGACCGCCAGGTGGACTACTTCCTCGGGCTGCTGCCGCAGGAGCCGGTCGACGGGCGGGACCCCCGCCGGGACCGGGTGGTCATCGGCAGCCTCGACGACTCCTCGCCCCGTTGGCTGAGCGACAAGCTGCTCGACCCGACGAACCCGGCGGCCACCCGGCTGCGCGAGCGCGTGGCCGACTTCGTCGCTGCCGCCCGGCAGGCGGGCGACGAGGTCGCGCTGAGCTACTTCGAACCGTCGGGCAACCTGCAGGACTACGCCGCCACCCTCGGCGTCCCCGGGGACCAGGCCGACGCCGGGTACATCCCGCTCGGCACCAAGAGCGCCGGCCGGGACATGTTCCGGGCGCTGGGTATCGAGGTGCCGGCGGGCACCCCCGAGTGCCACGACGTCGACACGCTCGCCGAGGCGGTCGCCGACCTCGTGCTGGCCGGGCGACGCCGGCTGGTGCTCAAGCTGAGCAGCACCGCGTACGGCGCCGGGATGGGCAACGCCACCGTCGACCTCACCGACGTCACCGGCACCGACCGGGCCGAGGTGGTCGCCGAGGTGGCCAAACGGCTGCCCGACAGCCGGCTCGTCGACGGCAGGCTGGGCTGGGCGGAGTTCGCCGGCCTGATCCCCCACGCCGGCATCGTCGCCGAGGAGTTCGTCGGGGCCGACGAGCTGCGCAGCCCCAGCTTCCAGGGCCGGGTGACCCCCGCCGGTGCCGTCGAGTGCGTCTCCACCCACGACCAGGTGCTCGGCGGGGCGGGGTTGACCTACGTCGGCAGCTCGTTCCCGGCCGACGCCGCCTACCGCGCCACCGTGGTCGAGTACGGCCTGCGCGTCGGCAGGTACCTCGTGGCGCAGGGCGTCACCACCGGCGACTACGGCGTCGACTTCATCGCCGCCCGCCGGGGTGACACCTTCCGGGTGCTCGGCTGCGAGCTGAACCTGCGCGCGACGGGGACCAAGCACGGTTTCGTGATGGCCAGCCACCTGCTCGACACCGTGCCGGACGCCGACGGCCGGCTGTTCACCGACACCCCCGACGGCCGCGCGGAGCGCGTCTACCAGGCGTCCGACTCGATCACCGATCCGTCGTTGGTGGGGCTGGCCCCGGCCCGGCTGATCGACGCCGTCGAGCGGTCACCGCTGCGCTACGACCACACCCGGCGGACCGGCACGGTGCTGCACATGCTCAGCGCGCTGCCCGCCTACGGCAAGTTCGGCGCGGTCTGCATCGGCCGGGACGCGGCCGAGGCGGCGGAGCTGATGCGGCGTACCCGCGCCCTCGCCCTGGACGTGGCGGCCCACGACGCCTGAACGCGCCCGGCCGGCGGGGCGACGGCCCCGGGCTCAGTCCTCCGAGGCGGGGCGGCTCGCCGGGACGGTCGGCATCGGCCACTGCCCCGTCCGGACGATGGCGGAGGCGTCGAGCCGCTGCTCGGCCCAGATGTAGGTGTCCGGCAGCAGATCGGCCACCGGCACCTTGCGCAGCGCGTCCAGCGGCCCGACGATGACCTGGATGGTCGGGTGGTAGTCGAGCAGCACCTGCCGGCACCGCCCGCACGGCGGGATCACCCCGCGTCCCCGGTCGCCCACCGCGACGATGGTCTCCAACTCCCCCACGCCCTGGGTGGCGGCGGCGCCGATGGCCACCAGCTCCGCGCAGGGGCCACCGGTGAAGTGGAACAGGTTCACCCCGGTGAAGACCCGGCCGTCGGTGGTCCGGGCCGCCGCCGCGACGGTGTGGTTCTCGCTGCGGCAGCGCAGCTTGGCGACCGCCGTGGCGGCCTGGACCAGCGCGCGGTCGGTGTCCAGCATCGTCGTCGTCATCCGGCAGCCCCCGTGGTCGCGTCGTCGGCGCTCAGCGTAGCCCGGCGGCGGCCCGTTTCCCGGGCAGCGCACCGGGGGACGTGACCGGCCACCCACCGCACCGCGAACCCGCCCCCACCCGGCCCGCGACCTGCACCGCGACGGCCGGGGGACACCCGGCTCACCGGCGGCCGTGGGGTGCCGGGGCGTAACCCGGGGGCGGTCCGGCGGTCGGCTGCCTATCCTTGGCGACGACATGCAGAATCCAGCCGCCTCCGGTCCCGCCGCGCCCGCCGACGCCCCGACCGCCCGTGAGCTGCACCGCCGGCTCACGCCGTTGATGTTCCGTGACCAGCGTCGCCTGCAGCGGCGGCTGGACGGGGTGCGCCGGCTGCGCGACCCGCAGCGGCGCGACGAGGCGCTGGCCGAGATCGCCGCGGAGGTGTCCCGGGCGGAGGGCCGGCTGGCCACCCGGCGGGCCGCCGTGCCGACGATCACGTACCCCGCGCAGTTGCCGGTCAGCGAACGCCGCGACGACATCGCCGCCGCCATCCGCGACCACCAGGTGGTGATCGTGGCCGGCGAGACCGGCTCCGGCAAGACCACCCAGCTACCCAAGATCTGCCTGGAGCTGGGTCGGGGGATCACCGGCCTGATCGGGCACACCCAGCCCCGCCGGCTGGCCGCCCGGACGGTCGCCGACCGGATCGCCGAGGAGCTCGGCACCGAGCTGGGCGACGTGGTCGGCTACAAGGTGCGCTTCACCGACCAGGTGAGCGACCGCAGCCTGGTCAAGCTGATGACCGACGGCATCCTGCTCGCCGAGTTGCAGACCGACCGGATGCTGCGCCAGTACGACACGTTGATCATCGACGAGGCGCACGAGCGCAGCCTCAACATCGACTTCATCCTCGGCTACCTGCGCCAGCTGCTCCCCCGGCGACCCGACCTCAAGGTGGTCATCACCTCGGCGACCATCGAGACCGACCGGTTCGCCAAGCACTTCGCCGACGCCGACGGGCGGCCCGCGCCGGTGGTCGAGGTCTCCGGGCGGACGTACCCGGTGGAGGTGCGCTACCGCCCGCTGGTGGAGGTCGCCGAGGGCGACGACGACGGGGGCGACGACGAGGAGAACGTCCGCGACCAGATCCAGGCGATCGGTGACGCGGTGCAGGAGCTGGCCGCCGAGGGGCCGGGCGACATCCTGGTCTTCCTCAGCGGCGAACGGGAGATCCGGGACACCGCCGAGGCGCTGGGCAAGCTGACCCAGTCGAAACGCGCGCTGCTCGGTACCGAGATCCTGCCGCTGTACGCCCGGCTGTCGGCGGCCGAACAGCACCGGGTCTTCGCCCCGCACGCCGGCCGCCGGGTGGTGCTCGCCACGAACGTCGCGGAGACCTCGCTGACCGTGCCCGGCATCAAGTACGTGGTGGACCCGGGTTCGGCCCGGATCTCCCGCTACTCCAGCCGGCTCAAGGTGCAGCGGCTGCCCATCGAGCCGGTCTCCCAGGCGTCGGCCAACCAGCGCACGGGCCGCTGCGGCCGGACCTCGGACGGCATCTGCATCCGGCTCTACGACGAGCAGGACTTCGCCTCCCGGCCGGAGTTCACCGACCCGGAGATCCTGCGCACCAACCTCGCGTCGGTCATCCTCCAGATGACCGCGATCGGCCTCGGTGACCTCGCCGCGTTCCCGTTCATCGACCCGCCGGACCGGCGCAACGTCACCGACGGGGTCAACCTGCTGCACGAGCTGGGCGCGCTGGACCCGACCGAGACCGACCCGGCCAAGCGGCTCACCCCGCTGGGTCGGCGGCTGGCCCAGCTCCCGGTCGACCCCCGGCTGGCCCGGATGGTCATCGAGGGCGAACGCAACGGCTGCGCCACCGAGGTGCTGGTGATCGCCGCCGCGCTGTCGATCCAGGACCCGCGGGAACGGCCGGCGGAGAAGCAGGCCCAGGCCGACCAGGCGCACGCCCGGTTCACCGACCGGGAATCCGACTTCGTGTCGCTGCTCAACCTGTGGCGGTACCTGCGCGAACAGCAGCGGGAGCTGTCCTCCAGCGCGTTCCGCCGGATGTGCCGGGCGGAGTACCTCAACTACCTGCGGGTCCGCGAGTGGCAGGACATCGTCGCCCAGTTGCGCCAGGTGCTGCGTACCCCGGAGCAGGGTGACGGGCGGCGGGGCCGGCGGGGCGCGACGCAGGCCCCGGCCGACGGGGGCCGGCGCGGTCCGGCCGCCGACCTGCCGGAGGAGATCGACACCCCGAAGGTGCACCAGTCGCTGCTGCCCGGCCTGCTGTCGCACATCGGGCTCAAGGACGCCCAGAAGCACGAGTACCTGGGCGCCCGGGGGGCGAAGTTCGCGGTCTTCCCCGGTTCGGCGCTGTTCAGGAAGCCGCCGCGCTGGGTGATGGCCGCCGAGCTGGTGGAGACCTCCCGGCTGTGGGGCCGGGTCGCCGGGCGGGTGGAGCCGGAGTGGGTCGAGCCGCTGGCCCAGCACCTGGTCAAACGCAGCTACAGCGAGCCGCACTGGGAGAAGAAGCAGGCCGCCGTGATGGCCTACGAGAAGGTCACCCTGTACGGCGTCCCGCTGGTCACCTCCCGCAAGGTCAATTTCGGTCGGATCTACCCGGCGCTGAGCCGGGAGCTGTTCATCAGGCACGCCCTGGTGGAGGGCGACTGGCAGACCCACCACCAGTTCTGGCGGGACAACGAGAAGATCCGCACCGAGATCGAGGAGCTGGAGAACCGGGCCCGCCGCCGGGACATCCTGGTCGACGACGAGAGCATCTTCGCCTTCTACGACCAGCGCGTCCCCGCCGACGTGGTCTCCGGCCGGCACTTCGACGCCTGGTGGAAGACCGCCCGCCGGGAACAGCCCGACCTGCTCACCTTCACCCGGGAACTGCTGGTCAACGCCGGCCGGGGCGGGGTCGACGAGGCCGACTTCCCGGACGAGTGGCGGGCCGACGGGGTGACCCTGCCGCTGACGTACACCTTCGACCCGACCGCGCCCACCGACGGCGTCACCGTCGACATTCCGCTGCCGCTGCTCAACCAGGTGCCGGCGGAGAGCTTCGACTGGCAGGTGCCGGGGCTGCGGGAGGAGCTGGTGATCGCGCTGATCCGGACGCTGCCCAAGGCGGTCCGGCGCAACTTCGTCCCGGTGCCCGACCACGCCCGCGCGGCGCTGGCCGCGATCACCCCGGGCGAGGAGCCGCTGCTGGACGCGTTGGCCCGGCAACTGCGCCGGATGACCGGGGTGACGGTGCCCCGGGAGGCGTGGGAGCCGGCCAAGCTGCCCGCGCACCTGCGGGTGACGTTCCGGGTGATCGGTGACGCGGACCAGCCGGTCGCCGAGGGCAAGGACCTGTCGGCCCTGCAACGCCAGCTCCGCCAGGAGGTACGCCAGGTGGTGGCCGCCGCCGCGCCGGAGCTGGCCCGCAGCGGGCTGACCGGGTGGACCATCGGCACCCTGCCGCGCACCATCGAGCAGGTCCGGGCCGGCTACGCGGTGACCGCCTACCCGGCGCTGGTGGACGAGGGCACGACGGTCGGGGTGAAGGTCTTCGACTCCGAGGCCGAGCAGGCCGCCGCGCACTGGGCGGGCACCAGGCGGCTGCTGCGGCTGACCGTGCCGTCACCGGCGCAGTTCCTGCAGGGGCGGCTGAGCAACGAGGCGAAGCTGGCGTTGAGCCGCAACCCGCACGGCGGGGTGCAGCAGCTCATCGCCGACGCCGCCGGGGCCGCCATCGACAAGCTGATCGCCGACGCGGGTGGGCCGGCCTGGGACGCCGACGGCTTCGCCGCCCTGCGCGACCGGGTCCGCGCCGACCTGGTCGACACGGTCGTGGAGGTGATGGGCCGGGTCCGTCAGGTGCTCGCCGCCGCGTACGCGGTGGAACAGCGGCTCGGCGCGACCCGCAACCTGGCGGTGGTGGCCGCCCTGGCCGACCTGCGCCAGCAGCTCACCGGCCTGGTGCACGACGGTTTCATCACCGAGACCGGGTACGCCCGGCTGCCCGACCTGCTGCGCTACCTGACCGCGATGGAACGTCGGCTGGACCGGCTGACCGCCAACCCGCAGCGGGACAAGTCTCAGCAGGACCGGATCGCCACGGTGCAGCAGGAGTACCGGGACATGGTGGCCGCGCTGCCCCCGGCCCGCCGCGCCTCGGCCCCGGTACGGCAGATCCGCTGGATGATCGAGGAGCTGCGGGTGAACGTCTTCGCGCAGGCCCTCGGCACCCCGTATCCGGTCTCCGAGCAGCGCATCTACCGCGCGATGGACGACGCCGAGGGGCGCTGATCAGGGCAGCGGCTCCACGCCCGGCGGCAGGTCGCTGGTGCTGGTGGCCGCGTGCACGTAGTCGAGCAGGATGCGGCGCAGTTCCCGCCCGGCGTGGGTGGGCACGACGTCGCGGCGGCGGGCCACCGCGATGGTCCGTCGCACCCCGGGCGGGGCGAGCCGGGTGACCCGGATGCCGGGGCGGCGGCTGACCACGATGCCCGGCACCAGGGCGATGCCCAGTCCGGCCTCGACGAAGCTGAGCACGGCGTCCATCTCGCCGCCGTCGACCGAGAAGGTGGGCTCGAAGCCGGCCTCCCGGCACGCCTGGATGGTGGCGTCGCGCAGGTCGTAGCCCTCGCGGAACATCACCAGCGGTTGGTCGCGCAGGTCGGTGATCCGCAGTTCGCCACTGACCAGGGCGGCGGGCAGCGGCTCCACCGAGGCGATCACCAGGCTCTCCCGCAGGATCGGGTCGACCCGCAGCCCGGGGTCGGCCCCCTGCGCGGGCATGATGATCAGGGCGAGGTCGAGGTCGCCGCGCAGCAGGTCGCGGACGAGATCCTGCGAGCCGCCCTCCTCGACCCGCAGGTCGACGGCGGGGTGGGCGTCGCGGAACCGGCGCAGCACCGGCGGGGCGAGCGAGGTGGCCAGGCTGGGGGTGGCCCCGAGCCGGACCCGGCCCCGGCGCAGGCCGACCAGTTCCTGCACCTCCCGGGTGGCGGTGTCGACGTCGGCGAGGATGCGTTTGGCCAGCGGCAGCAGCACCTCGCCGGCGGCGGTGAGGGCGATGTTGCCGCGTATCCGCTCGAACAGGGGGGCGCCGAGGGTGGTCTCCAGAGCGTGAACTTGCTTACTCAACGACGGCTGGGTTATGCCGACGATGTCGGCGGCTTGGGTGAAATGTCGTACTTCAGCCACCGCGACGAAGTACCTCAGCTGATGGAGCTGCATCTTCATAGCTTACGGCTATCGAGACTGCGAGTTCGATGCATTGGACGACTGATTGCCGGGCTCCTAGCGTCGGTCAGGTGGTAATCACGAAAACTCGGTCGCCCATCCGCTCCAACGTCGGCCTCAAGGCCGTCATGGCGGTGACGGGCATCATGCTCGTGCTGTTCCTCGTCGCCCACATGCTCGGCAACCTCAAGGTGTTCACCGGCGAGACCTCGTTCGACCACTACGCGCACTGGCTGCGCGACATCGGCAAGCCGCTGCTGCCCGGGGTCTGGTTCCTGTGGATCCTGCGCACCGCGCTGGTGGCGGCCGTGATCGGGCACATCTGGGCGGCGACCGTGCTGGCCGTACGGGCCCGCGCCGCCCGCCCGGTGCGCTACGCCCACCGCAAGAAGGTCCAGGGCAGCTACGCCGCGCGCACCATGCGCTGGGGCGGAGTGATCATCCTGCTCTTCGTGATCTACCACATCCTGGACCTGACCACCGGCACCCTCAACCCGGTCGGCGACGCCAGCAACCCGTACGGCAACGTGGTCGCCGACTTCGCCCCCGACCGCTGGTACGTGACGCTGTTCTACACGCTGGCGATCGTCACCGTCGGCTTCCACCTGCGGCACGGGGTGTTCTCCGCGTTGCGCAGCCTCGGCCAGCAGACCCCCCGGGGCGAGCGGCGGGCCCGCACCGCCGCGCTGGTCTTCGCCGTCGTGCTCTGCGCCGGCTACCTGGTGGTCCCGTTCGCCGTACTCACCGGATTGGTGTCCTGACATGGAACTCTTCACCGAGGGCGAGCCGATCGCCGACACGAAGGCTCCCGACGGCCCGGTCGAGAAGCGCTGGGAGACCCGCCGCTTCGAGGCCAAGCTGGTCAACCCGGCGAACCGGCGCAAGCTGACGGTGATCGTGGTGGGCACCGGCCTGGCCGGTGGCTCCGCCGCCGCCACCCTCGCCGAGCAGGGCTACCGGGTGCGCAGCTACTGCTACCAGGACAGCCCGCGCCGCGCCCACTCGATCGCCGCGCAGGGCGGCATCAACGCCGCCAAGAACTACCGCAACGACGGCGACTCGGTGCACCGGCTCTTCTACGACACGGTCAAGGGCGGCGACTTCCGCTCCCGCGAGTCGAACGTGCACCGGCTCGCCGAGGTGTCGGTCAACATCATCGACCAGTGCGTCGCCCAGGGCGTCCCGTTCGCCCGCGAGTACGGCGGGCTGCTGGACACCCGCTCCTTCGGCGGCGCGCAGGTGCAGCGCACCTTCTACGCCCGGGGCCAGACGGGCCAGCAGCTGCTGCTCGGCGCGTACCAGGCGCTGGAACGGCAGATCGGCCTGGGCAACGTGGAGATGCACACCCGGCACGAGATGCTGGAACTGGTCGTCGTGGACGGCCGGGCCCGGGGCATCGTGGTCCGGGACATGGTCACCGGTGAGATCAGCACCGAGATGGCCGACGCGGTGGTGCTCGCCTCCGGCGGCTACGGCAACGTCTTCTACCTCTCCACCAACGCCAAGGGCTGCAACGTCACCGCCTCCTGGCGGGCGCACCGCAAGGGCGCGTACTTCGCCAACCCCTGCTACACCCAGATCCACCCGACCTGCATCCCGGTCTCCGGCGACCACCAGTCGAAGCTGACCCTGATGAGCGAGTCGCTGCGCAACGACGGTCGGGTCTGGGTGCCGAAGGCCAAGGGCGACGACCGCGACCCCCGGCAGATCCCGGAGGACGAGCGGGACTACTACCTGGAGCGGATCTACCCGTCGTTCGGCAACCTGGTCCCCCGGGACATCGCCTCCCGGGCCGCCAAGAACGTCTGCGACGAGGGCCGGGGCGTCGGGCCGACCAAGCTCGGGGTCTACCTCGACTTCGCCGACGCGATCGAACGGCTCGGCCGCAGGGCCATCGAGGCCAAGTACGGCAACCTGTTCGAGATGTACGAGCGGATCACCGGCGAGGACCCGTACCAGGTGCCGATGCGGATCTACCCGGCCGTGCACTACACGATGGGCGGGCTGTGGGTCGACTACGACCTCCAGTCGACCATCCCCGGCCTGTTCGTCATCGGTGAGGCCAACTTCTCCGACCACGGCGCGAACCGGCTCGGCGCGTCGGCCCTGATGCAGGGCCTCGCCGACGGGTACTTCGTGCTGCCCACCACCATCGCCCACTACCTGGCCTCCGGTCCGCTGGACAAGGTCGACGCCAGCCACCCGGCGGCGGTGCAGGCCCGGCGCGAGGTGGAGGACCGGATCGCCCGGCTGCTGGCCGTGAACGGCGACCGGACGGTCGACTCGTTCCACCGGGAGCTGGGCCAGATCATGTGGGAGCACTGCGGGATGGAGCGCTCCGAGGCCGGGCTGCGCAAGGCCATCGACGAGATCCGGGCGCTACGGGAGCAGTTCTGGCAGCGGGTCCGGGTGCCGGGCGACGGCGAGGGGCTCAACCAGTCGCTGGAGAAGGCCGGCCGGGTGGCCGACTTCTTCGAGCTGGCCGAGCTGATGTGCATCGACGCCCTGCACCGCGAGGAGTCCTGCGGCGGCCACTTCCGGGCCGAGCACCAGACCCCCGACGGTGAGGCGCAGCGCGACGACGACCGGTTCGCCTACGTGGCGGCCTGGGAGTTCACCGCGACCGGTGAGCCGGCCGTGCTGCACAAGGAAGACCTGAAGTTCGAGTACGTCCACCCCACGCAGCGGAGCTACAAGTGAACCTGACCCTGCGCATCTGGCGTCAGTCCGGCCCCCAGGACAAGGGGCGGATGGTGACCTACCCGGTCGACGACGTCTCCCCCGACATGTCGTTCCTGGAGATGCTCGACGTGCTCAACGAACGGCTGATCCTCGCCGGGGAGGAGCCGGTCGCGTTCGACCACGACTGCCGCGAGGGCATCTGCGGCATGTGCGGTCTGATGATCAACGGGGACGCGCACGGCCCGCAGCGCGGCACCACCGCCTGCCAGCTGCACATGCGGCAGTTCTCCGACGGCGAGACGATCGACATCGAGCCGTGGCGGGCCCGCGCCTTCCCGGTGATCAAGGACCTGGTGGTCAACCGGAACGCCTTCGACAAGATCATCGCGGCCGGGGGCTACATCACCGCGCCGACCGGCAGCGCCCCCGAGGCGCACGCCGCGCCGGTGGCCAAGGCCAACGCCGACGCCGCCTTCGAATCCGCCGCCTGCATCGGCTGCGGGGCGTGCGTGGCGGCCTGCCCCAACGGCTCCGGCATGCTCTTCACCGCCGCCAAGGTCACCCAGCTCTCGCTGCTGCCGCAGGGCCAGCCGGAGCGCTACACCCGGGTGATCGGCATGGTCGACGCGCACGACGAGGCCGGCTTCGGCGGCTGCACCAACGCCGGCGAGTGCACCGCGGTCTGCCCCAAGGGCATCCCGCTGAACACCATCGGCCGGCTCAACCGGGACTACCTCACCGCCACCGCCAAGCGCGGCGACACCCCCGGCTCCTGAACACCTGCTCCACCACGACCGCCGCACCCCCGGCTCCGGGGAGGCGGCGGTCGTCGTCTCTCCTGCGGTGCGCCGTCGCCGGCGTCCCCCGGGATGCGCGGCGGCGGGTCGCCGGGCGGTCCGGCGCGGGCAGCAGGCACGCCGCCGGTTCAAGCGCCCCTGCCGGGGTAGCAGACCCCTCGACGGCACCGAGAGGGGACAGCAGCGATGAAGGCACTGACCTGGCACGGCACGCGCGACGTCCGGGTGGACGAGGTCCCGGACCCCCGGATCGAGGCACCGACGGACGCGATCGTCCGGATCACCTCGACCGCGATCTGCGGCTCCGACCTGCACCTGTACGAGGTGCTCGGGCCGTACCTGAAGCCCGGTGACATCCTCGGGCACGAACCGATGGGCATCGTCGAGGAGGTCGGCTCCGGGGTGACCCGGCTCAAGCCCGGCGACCGGGTGGTCGTCCCGTTCAACATCGCCTGCGGGCACTGCTGGATGTGCGAGCGGCAGCTCTTCGCCCAGTGCGAGACGACCCAGGTGACCGCCGAGGGCAAGGGCGCGTCGCTGTTCGGCTACACATCCCTCTACGGTTCGGTCCCCGGCGGGCAGGCCGAGTACCTGCGGGTCCCGCAGGCCCAGTTCGGCCCGATCACCATCCCGCAGACCGGCGCCGACGAGCGCTACCTGTACCTCAGCGACATCCTGCCGACCGCCTGGCAGGCGGTGAAGTACGCCGACACCCCGCCCGGCGGCACCCTGGCCGTGTTCGGGCTCGGCCCGGTCGGGCAGTTCTGCGCCCGGATCGGCAGGCACCTCGGCGCGGGCCGGGTGATCGGGCTGGACCTGGTGCCGGAGCGGCTGGAGATGGCCCGCCGGCACGGCATCGAGACGCTCGACGTCAGCCAGCTCGACGACGTGCCCGGCGCGCTGATCGACCTGGTCGACGGGCGCGGCCCGGACGCGGTGATCGACGCGGTCGGCATGGAGTCGCACGGCTCGACCAGCGGCAAGCTGGCCCAGCACGCCGCCGGGCTGCTGCCGGACAAGCTGGCCGACAAAATGATCGACAAGGTCGGTGTGGACCGGTTGACCGTGCTCAAGGCCGCCCTCAAGGCGGTGCGGCGCGGCGGCACCGTCTCGATCTCCGGGGTGTACGGCGGCGAGGTGGACCCGATGCCGCTGATGGAGATGTTCGACCGGGGCATCCAGCTGCGGATGGGCCAGTGCCACGTACGCCGGTGGACCGACGAGATCCTGCCGCTGCTGTCCGGCGACGACGACCCGCTGGGCGTGGAGGACCTGCGGACCCACCGGATGCCGCTGGTGGACGCGCCGAAGGCGTACGAGATGTTCCAGAAGAAGGAGGACGGCTGCGTCAAGGTCGTACTCGCTCCGTGAGCCGGGTGGTGGTGGTCACCGGGGCCACCAGCGGCATCGGCCGCGCGGCGGCCCTGGAGTTCGCCGGGCGCGGGGACCTGCTGGTCCTCGCCGCCCGCTCCCCCGAAAGCCTGGCCGAGGTACGCCGGGAGTGCCACGACGCCGGCGCCGGGCGGGTACGCACGGTGCCCACCGACGTCACCGACCCCGACATGCTCGATGCCCTGGCCGACACGGCGGTACGCGAGTTCGGCCGGATCGACGTGTGGGTGCACACCGCGGCGGTGATGGCCTACGGCCGGTTCGAGGAACTGCCGGCGGAGGTCTTCGACCGGGTGGTCCGCACCGACCTGCTCGGCGCGGCCGGCGTCGTCCGGGTGGCGCTGCGCCGGTTCCGGGCGGCCGGCGGGGGCACCCTGATCCTCACCGGCTCGGTCCTCGGGCACGTCACCGCCCCCTACATGAGCGGCTACGTGACCAGCAAGTGGGGCCTTCAGGGGCTGGTCCGCACCGTGCAGCAGGAGGCCCGGGAGCTGCCCGGGGTGCACGTCTGCCTGGTCACCCCGGGCAGTGTGGACACCCCGGTCTACCAGCGGGCGGCGAACTACCTGGGGCGGGCCGGCCGGCCCCCGCTGCCGATCACCACCCCGCAGCGGGTGGCGCGGGCCATCGCGCGTTGCGCCGACCGGCCCCGCCGGGAGGTGTCGGTGGGCCGGGTCAACCTGCTCATGCGGGGTGGCTTCACCCTGCTGCCGGGCGTCTACGACGCGCTCGTCGGGCCGCTGATGCGGCGCGGCGGGCTCACCGGGCAGGCCGTCGCCCCGCACGACGGCGTCGTGTTCGCCCCGGACCCGGCCGGCGCGGCGGTGCGCGGCGGCTGGCTGCCGGAGCTGTCCGCCCTGCTGCGCCGGTCCGCCGTACCGGCCGGACGGACGGCCGCCTCGATCGGGACCGGGGTGGCGGTCGCGGCCGGGACGGCGCTGGCGGTCGGGACGGCACTCGCGGCGGGTGGCGCGGCCCGGCGTCGACGACGCTGAGCGGCGCCCCCACCACCCAAGGCCAGTCACCTAGAGTGGTGGGGGGGGGGGGGCGGGGCCGCCCCCCCC
>NZ_JBMDWU010000433.1:0-6807 GCF_048594385.1 Micromonospora sp.
CCGAGCTGGAACGCACCGGGTTCCGGCAGTTGCGCACCCGGCTGTTCTTCGAGCCGGCCCCGACGGCTCCCAGCATCGACTGACAGGCGCGACGTGCCCCCGGCGGACCTGCCGGGGGCACGCCGCCCGGCGCGGCCACGAACCGGGAGTCACGAACCACGCGACAGGTCAATTGAAGAATTTCGCAAGTGCTAAAGTGTTCACGTCGTCGACGGAAGAAGGTCCCGGGTGTCGGTCCCGTTGTACCAGGCCAAGGCGGAGCTGTTCCGCACCCTCGGGCACCCGGTGCGGATCCGGGTGCTCGAACTGCTCCAGGACGGCCCGAAGCCGGTCCGCGACCTGCTCGCCGTCATCGAGGTCGAGCCGTCCAACCTCTCCCAGCAGCTCGCCGTGCTGCGCCGGGCCGGCATGGTCACCTCCTACCGGGACGGCCCGCTGGTGATGTACTCGCTGAGCACCCCCGACGTGGCCGACCTGCTGGCCGCCGGCCGACGCATCCTCGGCACCGTCCTCACCGATCGCGACGCCCTCCTCGACGAACTCCGCGCCGCCCCCGGCGCGGCCACCGGCCCCGTCTCCGGCCCACCCGGCCCCGCCGGAGCCGGCGACGGGCCACGCGCCCCCGTCACGAACGGCCCGTCGACCCGGCCCGGCCGGTGAGCGTCGCCGCCGTCGCCGACCGGGTCCTCGGCCTGCTGCCCGACCGCGCCGACTGGCAGGCGATACGCCGCTCACCCCGGCGGGACCTGGTCGCCGGGCTGACCGTGGCCGTGGTGGCCCTGCCGCTCGCCCTCGCCTTCGGCGTCACCTCCGGGCTGGGCGCGCAGGCCGGGCTGGTCACCGCCGTCGTCGCCGGAGCGGTGGCGGCCGTGTTCGGCGGCTCCCACCTCCAGGTCTCCGGCCCCACCGGGGCGATGACCGTGGTGCTGGTGCCGGTGGTGCAGCAGTTCGGCCCGACCGGGGTGCTGATGGTCGGCGCGCTGGCCGGGCTGCTGCTGATCGCCCTCGCCCTGGCCCGCCTCGGCCGCTACGTCCGCTACCTGCCCACCCCCGTCATCGAGGGCTTCACCGCGGGTATCGCCGTGGTCATCGCCCTGCAACAGGTGCCTGCCGCCCTCGGCGTCACCGACGCGCACGGCGACCGGGTGTGGGCCGTCGCCGCCGACGCCGTCGCCCGGTTCGTCGTAAACCCCCGGCCGGTGGCGCTGGCGGTCGCGCTCGGGGTGGCGGCGCTGATGCTGCTCGGCGCACGCTTCCGGCCCGGCGTACCGTTCTCGCTGCTCGGGGTGGCCGCCGCCACCGTTCTCGCCGAGACCCTCCCGCTCGACCTGGCCCGGATCGGCGCCCTGCCGCAGGGGCTGCCCGCGCCGTCGCTGGGCTTCCTCGACCCCGGCGCGGTCGGCGTGCTGCTGCCGTCGGCACTGGCAGTGGCCGCGCTCGCCGCGCTGGAGAGCCTGCTGTCGGCCACCGTCGCCGACGGGATGACCGTCGGGCAACGGCACGACCCGGACCGGGAACTGTTCGGTCAGGGCCTGGCCAATCTCGCCGCACCCGTGTTCGGCGGCATCCCCGCCACCGCCGCCATCGCCCGCACGGCCGTCAACGTCCGCGCCGGGGCGGCCTCGAAGCTGGCCGCGCTCACCCACGCGGTGGCGCTCGCCGCGATCGTGCTGGCCGCCGCCCCGCTGGTCGGCCGGATCCCACTCGCCGCGCTCGCCGGGGTGCTGCTCGCCACCACGGTACGCATGATCGAGGCCGGATCGCTGTGGGCGCTGGCCCGCGCCACCCGGGGCGACGCCCTGGTGCTGGTGCTCACCTTCGCCGTCACTGTCGCCTGGGACCTGGTCACCGCCGTCGCCATCGGGGTCGCCGTGGCGGTGGTGATCGCGCTGCGCGCGGTGGCCCGCAGCGCCCGGCTGGAACAGGTCCCGCTCGACCGGGGCGAGCACAGCGCCGAGGAACACGCCCTGCTGGCCGAGCACATCGTGGCGTACCGGCTGGACGGGCCGCTGTTCTTCGCCGCCGCGCACACCTTCCTGCTGGAACTGTCCGAGGTGGCCGACGTCCGGGTGGTCATCCTGCGGATGTCCCGGGTGTCGGCGCTGGACGCCACCGGCGCGCACGTGCTCGGCGACGCCATCGGGCGGCTGCGCGGACGGGGGATCACCGTGCTGCTCTCCGGCATCACCCCCGACCACGACCAGGTGCTCTCGACCCTCGGGGTAGCCGACGAGTTGCGCCGCGACGGACTGGTCTTCCCCGACACCCCGGCCGCCATCGCCCACGCCCGCGACCTGCTCCGCGGCCCCGTCCCCACCTGACGACCAACCGGCGTGCGCCCGGCTGGCGGTTGATCGACTCGTCGGGGGCGATGTAGCGGTGTCCCCGCACGGGGATACCGCTACATCGCCGATATGGCGTCGCGGGCGCGGGCGACGCGGGTCCGGACTACTCCGGGACGCGGCGGTACGCGCCGTCGCTGGCCGACGTCGCCATCGAGGCGTACGCGCGCAGGGCGGCGGACACCGGGCGCTGCCGGTCGAGCGGGGTGTACGGCCGGTCCCGCTTCTCCTGCGCCACCCGGCGGGCCTCCAGCACGTCGTCGGGCACGTTCAGCTCGATCGACCGGGCCGGGATGTCGATGACGATCTCGTCGCCGGGCTCGACCAGGGCGATCAGCCCACCGGAGGCCGCCTCCGGGGAGGCGTGCCCGATGGACAGCCCGGACGTGCCGCCGGAGAACCGGCCGTCGGTGAGCAGCGCACACGACCGGCCCAGCCCGCGCCCCTTGAGGAACGAGGTGGGGTAGAGCATCTCCTGCATGCCGGGGCCGCCCTTGGGACCCTCGTAGCGGATCACCACGACGTCCCCGGCGACGACCTCCTTGGCGAGGATCGCCGCGACCGCGTCGTCCTGCGACTCGTAGACCTTGGCCGGGCCCCGGAAGGTCAGGCACTCCTCGGGCACCCCGGCGGTCTTCACCACGCAGCCCTCCGGCGCGAGGTTGCCGTGCAGGATGGCCAACCCGCCGTCGGCGGTGTAGGCGTGCTCCCGGTCCCGCACGCACCCCTGCGCGGCGTCGGTGTCCAGGGTGGACCAGCGGTTGGTGGTGGAGAACGGCTCGATGGTGCGCACCCCGCCGGGCGCGGCGTGGAACAGTTCGACCGCCTCGGGAAGGGGCGAGCCGCTCCGGACGTCCCAGTCGGTGAGCCACTGGGCCAGCGAGGGGGAGTGCACGGCGTGCACGTCGCGGTGCAGCAGGCCGGCGCGGTCGAGTTCACCGAGGATGGCCGGGATGCCACCGGCGCGGTGCACGTCCTCCATGTGGTAGTTCGGCGAGTTCGGGGAGACCTTGGCCAGGCAGGGCACCCGCCGGGAGACGGCGTCGATGTCGGCGACGCTGAAGTCGAGTTCGGCCTCGCGGGCGGCGGCGAGCAGGTGCAGGATCGTGTTGGTCGACCCGCCCATCGCCACGTCGAGGGCGACCGCGTTGTCGAACGCCTTGCGGTTGGCGACGGCGCGGGGCAGCACGGACGCGTCGTCGTGGTCGTACCAGCGCTTGGCGATCTCGACCGCGGTCCGGCCGGCCTCCACGAACAGCGAGCGGCGCGCGGCGTGGGTGGCCAGCGTCGAGCCGTTGCCGGGCAGGGCCAGACCGATCGCCTCGGTGAGGCAGTTCATCGAGTTGGCGGTGAACATGCCGGAGCAGGAGCCGCAGGTGGGGCAGGCGGAACGTTCGATCTCGCCGAGCTGGTCGTCGGTGACCGCCTCGTTGGAGGAGGCGACCATCGCGTCGATCAGGTCGAGCTTGGAGTGCACGACGCCCTCGATCGCCACCGTCTTGCCGGCCTCCATCGGGCCGCCGGAGACGAAGACGGTCGGGATGTTGAGCCGCAGCGCGGCCAGCAGCATCCCGGGGGTGATCTTGTCGCAGTTCGAGATGCAGACCAGCGCGTCCGCGCAGTGCGCGTTGACCATGTACTCGACCGCGTCGGCGATCAGCTCCCGGCTGGGCAGCGAGTAGAGCATCCCGCCGTGGCCCATGGCGATGCCGTCGTCCACGGCGATGGTGTTGAACTCGCGCCCCACCCCGCCGGCCTCGGCCACCGCGTCCGCGACCAGGCCACCCATGTCCTTCAGATGGACGTGACCGGGGACGAACTGGGTGAAACTGTTCGCGATGGCGACGATCGGCTTGCCGAAGTCGTCGTCGGTCATCCCGGTGGCCCGCCAGAGGGCCCGGGCACCGGCCATCGTCCGACCGTGGGTGGAGGTCCTCGACCGCAGCTCAGGCATGGGTACCAGTCTTACACCGCCCGGCGGGCGGCTCCCACCGCTCGCGCCGTGTCCCAACAGTTGCACACCCGGTACCCCGTGGCGGGCGCCGATCCGGCACAGTTGAGGTCGTGCGTTTACCCCCGGGCATGGTCGCCGTGGCGGTGTTGAGCGGCCTGCTCGCCGTCGCCGCCACCGCACTGCTGGCCGACTCGGCCCGGCGGCGTGGCGGGCCGCACCGCCAGGCGCACCTGCTGTTCGCCGTGGCCGCCACGATCGCCCTGGCCACCCTGATCGCCGGCACCGTCGCGGTGCTCGGCGCGGCCGAGCACGGGGCGCACCAACGCGGTCAGGGAATGGGATGGGCGTCACTGATCGCGGTCGGCACCGCGCTGAGCGGGCTCGGCTACTGCGCGGGTCTGCTCCGGCTGCCCGGCGCGATGGTGGCCCGGGCCGCCGCCGCGCGGTTGCTGCTCGACGGGCTGACCGTGGCCGCCGCGATCTGGTTCGTCGGCTGGGTGCTCTTCTCGGAGCCGACCCGGCTGCTCGGGCCGGCGACGCCGAGCGCCTGTCCGGCCATCCTGCTCGCGTCGGTGACCGTGGCGCTCACCGCCGGGCTCACCGCGATGGTGGTGGCCCGCGCCGACGGCCCGCGGACCCGGCTGGCCGTGCTCGGCGTCGGCATCACCGCGACCGCCACCGGCGGTCTCGGCCTGGCCGCCGGGGTCTGCCAGGGTGGCTCGACGATGGCGCTGACCGGTGCCGCGCTGCTCGCCGTGGGCATGCTCGCCGGGGCGCTCGCCGTGCACCGGGTGGACGCCCCCGGCCAGGTCGACATCGACCTGATCCGCCGCGACGGCGAGTACGCCTTCATCCCGATGGTGGCGATGGCCGGTTCGGCGATGTACCACCTCGTCCAGGGCGGCCGGTTCGACGCGCTGGGCATCATCGCCGGCAGCCTGGAGGGCTTCGCCCTGGTCACCCGGCAGTACCTCACCCTCAACGACGTCCGCAGCTACGCCCACCGGCTGGCCGACCGGGAGGCGCACTTCCGGGAACTGGCGCACACCGACCCGCTGACCACCCTCGCCAACCGGCGTGGCCTGCTGCGGGAGATGCAGCGCTGCGCCACCGAGGGGGGTGGCTGCGTGCTGCTCGGCCTCGACCTGGACGGCTTCAAGAACGTCAACGACATGCGCGGCCACGACGTCGGCGACATGGTGCTCGCCGAGGTGGGGCGGCGGCTGCGGAGCAACCTGCGCCCCGGTGACCTGGCCGCCCGGCTCGGCGGCGACGAGTTCGCGGTGCTGATGCGGGGCCGGCCGACCGACGCGGACGTGGTGGCCGAGCGGCTGCGGGGGGTGCTCGGCCGGCCGTACGAGCAGGAGGGCGGGGCGGTCTTCCTCTCGGTCAGCATCGGGGTGGCCGGCCAGGGCGGCGACGATCCGGACGTGGTCGGCCTGCTGCGCCACGCCGATCTGGCCCTGCGCTACGCCAAGCAGCGCGGCAAGAACCGGATCGAGCGGTACGACGGCAGCTACGACCAACTGCTGACCCGGCGTACCCGGCTGGAGCACGAGATGCGCGGCGCGATCGAGCGCGACGAGCTGCGGCTGGCCTTCCAGCCGGTGGCGTCGCTGCCCTCGGTGCGGCCGGTGGGTGCCGAGGCGCTGCTGCGCTGGCACCACCCCGAGCTGGGCAACGTCCGGCCGGACGAGTTCATCCCGCTGGCCGAGGAGTGCGGGATGATCGCCAAGCTGGGGGCCTGGGTGCTGCACCAGGCGTGCTGGCAGCTGTCCCGCTGGCTCGCCGACGGTCACGACGTGTGGGTGTCGGTCAACGTCTCGCCGCGCGAGCTGCACGCCCCGGAGTACGTGGTGCAGGTGGCCGAGGCGCTGCGCGCCCACCACGTGCCGCCGCAGCGGCTGGTGCTGGAGGTCACCGAGCACGCCGTCGCCACCGACCTGGACGAGCTGATCCGCCGGCTGACCGCGCTGCGGCGCACCGGGGTACGGATCGCGCTCGACGACTTCGGTGCGGGGTACTCGTCGCTGGGGCAGTTGCGCCGGCTGCCGATCGACATCCTCAAGATCGACCACAGTCTGGTCGCCGAGCACGAGCCGGTCCGCCCGGTGGGCCGGGACGGGCCGGCGTTCGCCCCGATGGTCGACATCGTCATGCGGCTGGGTCACCAGTTGGGCATGGAGGTCATCGCCGAGGGCGTCACCACGCCGACGGAGCTGGCCGCGGTGGTCGCCGCCGGCTGCCGGTTCGGCCAGGGTGCGCTCTTCGGCTGGGGGGTGCCGGCCGAGCACCTGGAGGCGATGCTGGAGGCGGCCACCTCGCCGGGCGCCCGCCCCGCGTCGGCACCGCCGGCCCCGCCGCCCCCGCCGCGGCGACCCACCCCGTCGCCGCTGCTGCCCCGGCTGCGATCCCACCCACCGGCATCCCCGGCGGCGCCCGCCCCGCGCCCGGCGTACGACGAGTCCGCGCAGGCCGGGCCGGTTGACGAGACCCCCAACGGGGATGGCG
>NZ_JBMDWU010000434.1:0-6697 GCF_048594385.1 Micromonospora sp.
GTCGGCCGCACGGGCACGGTGGCCCGGCCGGGTCGAGGCAGAGGTGGCCGAGTTCACCGGCGTGGCCCCGGCCGCCCCGCAGCAGCCGGCCACCGGCGAGCACCCCCGCGCCGACGGAGACCCCGCCGGTGACGTGGACCAGGTCGGTGGCGCCGGCGTACGCACCGTGGCGCTGTTCGGCCAGCACCGCGAGGTTGGCGTCGGTGTCCACCGTGACGGTGAACCCGGTGTCCCGTAGCGCGGTCCGCAGGTCGGCGGCCAGCGGCACGTCCCGCCAGCCGAGGCCGCTGGCCAGGGGCACCCCACCGGCGGTGTCGACCAGGCCGGGCACCCCGACGGTGAGGCCGAGCACGGTGCGGCCCTGCCCGGTGACCCGGCCGATCGCGCGGCGGGCCAGGGTGACCAGCGCCCGGACGGTGTCGGCGGGGCCGGCGGTGGGGGCGGGGAACGCCCGCCGCCAGGTGAGCAGCCGGTTGCCGCCCGGATCCACGGCGACCACCACCAGGTCGTCCGCGCCGATCTGCAGGCCCAGCGCCGCGTACGGGGAGCCGTCGAGGACGAGCATGGTGGCCGGACGGCCGACCCGGTTGCCGGTCAGCCCGGTCTCGCGGACCAGCCGCCGGTCGAGCAGTTCGGTGACCAGGCTGGACACGGTGGCCTTGTTGAGCCCGGTGGTGGCGGCGATGTCGGCCCGGGAGCAGGGGGCGTGCAGGCGGACGTGCCGCAGGACCACGGCCCGGTTGGCCACCCGGACGTCACCCAGGTCGGTCGGCTGCGGTTCGTTGTGGATGCTGATCACGGTCTGTCCGCTCCCTGCGCCCGACGGTGGGTGGTGCCGTGCCGGTGCGTCGTCGGTACGTCTGTTCGGCTGGAAACTCAACTAACTCTAGCGGCACGTCCGGAGCCCGGACAGCCACCCGGCCCGGTGGGGTCAGTCCGGCGGGAACCACGGGGTGAACGGCGTCGGGGTGACCGGTTCGCCGTTGAGCAGCAGCCGGCGGGGGGCGTCGTCGCCGACCACGCTCAGCCGGCGGACCCGCAGCGGCCCGTCGGTGCGGACCCGCAGGGTGTCGCCGTCGCGCAGCGCCTGCACCACGGTGTCGCCGTCGACGTCGTGCAGCACCGTGCGGGCGTCCACCCCACCCCAGCTGACCAGGGTGACGTCGTCGAACGGGCCGTCGCCGACGGTGCCGGTGGCCGCGACGAGCGGCACCAGGGCGCCGTGCCGTACGAACAGCGGCAGCCGGTGCAGCGGCACGGCCACCCGCAGGTGCCGGCCGCCGCCGTGCCGTTCGCCGGTGCCGGCGTCGATCCAGTCGTCGCCGGTGGGCAGGTAGACGGCCCGCCGCCCGGACGGGTCGGTGACCGGGGCGACGAGCAGGTCGGTGCCGAGCCGGTACTGCAGGTCGGTGGTCCACGCGGTCGGGTCCTCGGGGGTGTCGACGAGCAGCGCCCGCATCATCGGCGCGCCGGTGCGCGCCGACTCCACCGCCGCCGACCACAGGTACGGCATCAGCCGGTAGCGCAGCCGCAGCGCGGCGACCGCGTCGCGTTCGGTGTCGGCGGGGAAGTCCCACGGCAGCCGGCTGGTGGTGCCGTGCAGCCGGACCAGCGGCGACAGCGCACCGAACTGGGTCCACCGCACGTACAGGTCCGCCTCGGGGGTGCCGTGGAAGCCGCCGGTGTCGTGGCTCCAGAACGGCACCCCGGACAGCCCGTGCGACAGGCCGCCGCGCAGGGTGCTGGCCAGGCCGGGCCAGGTGGCGTTGACGTCGCCGCTCCACTGCGCGCTGTGCCGCTGCCCACCCAGGTACGACGAGCGGGCCCACACCGTACGGTGCCCGGCGACCTCCTCGGTGAGGTCGGCGACGATGTCGTTGAACAGCAGGGTGTAGACGTTGTGCAGTTCGACGCCGGTCATGCCGTTGTGCGCCACCGCGTCGGCCGGCACCCCCTCGGCGAAGTCGGTCTTGAACACCGCCACCCCCTGTTCCAGCAGGGGGCGCAGCAGCCCCCGGAACCAGGCGACGGCGTCGGGGTTGGTGAAGTCGACGATGGCGCTGGCCGGGTAGCTGCCGTGCCACACGTCCGCCACGTACGTGCTGCCGTCGGCGCGGTGCAGGAAGTAGCCGGCGCGGGCCGCGTCGGCGTAGAGCGGGCTGTCGGTCATCAGGTACGGGTTCATCCACAGGCACACCCGGAACCCCTGCCCGGCGAGGGTGGCCAGCATCCCGGCCGGGTCGGGGAACGCCTCGTCGTCCCAGCGCAGCTCGGACCAGCGGCCGGCGACCTGCCAGTAGCAGTCCAGGTGCAGCACGTCGCAGGGGATGTCGCGGTCCCGGATGCGGCGAGCCCGCTCCAGCACCCGCTGCTGGCTGTCGGGGTAGAACCCCGAGGAGATCCACGCCCCGAAGGCCCACTTCGGCGGCAGGTACGGCCGGCTGGTCAGCTCGTCGAACCGGTCCAGCACCTCGACGGGGGTGGGGCCGGCGAGCACGTAGTAGTCGAGCAGGTCGTCGGGGACGATGATCTGCACGGCGCTGTGGGTGGACTGGCAGACGTCGAACTGCACCGGCATGCCGCTGTCGACGAGCACCCCGTAGCCCCGGTCGGACAGGTAGAACGGCACGTTCTTGTGGGACCGCTCGGACTCCCCGCCGAAGGCGTCGTAGTTCCACATCAGGGCCCGTTGGCCGCGCTTGTCCAGCGGGGTGAACTTCTCCCCGAAGCCGACGAACCGTTCGTCGCCGAACGCCACGAAGCTCTCGTGCCAGGCGACGGGCGCGCCGTCGGCGCTGCTGCGGCCGAACGGCAGGGTGCGGCGTCGGCCGCTGATGTCCCTGGTGCCGGGGTCCTGGTCGAGCAGCACCCGACCGTCGGGGGTGAGGAACCGCAGGTGCCAGGGGTCGAGACGGATCTCGGCGACGACCGCGCCGGCGTCGATGAGCACGTGGGTGTCGTCCACGGTGATCGCGGCGGGGTGGGCCCGGGGGTGGACCAGGGGCAGGGCGCGGGCCGAGCGGCTGCGGGCCTGCGGGTCCTCGGCGAGGCGGACCCGGATCACGCCGTGGCCGGCGGCGTCGAGGCGGACCACCAGGCTGCCGCCGTCGGACAGGGCGGCCTTGACGGTGACGCCGTGCTCGTCGGTGGCGACGACCTCGGCCCGGCCGACGGTGGCGACCCCGTCCTCGCCCGGTTCCCGTACGGGCAGGTCGGGCGGGTCGGCCACGAACGTCTCGTACGGGACCAGTGGCGGTCGGTACGGCATCGGTGTCTCCTCGGGCACGTTTTCCGGCGGTACCGACAGTTTCTTTGCCTTCCCAACGAACTGTCAACGAGTGACTTCGATTGACTCGCGATCAACCTGATTGACATGGGTAAATCACCTCCATAGTTTGGACACCTATCAAACAAAGTCGACGGGATGGTGGGTATGTGGGACGACGGGCGGCTCTGTTACGGCGGTGACTACAACCCCGAGCAGTGGCCCGCCGCCACCTGGCGCGAGGACGTCGCCCTGATGCGCCGGGCCCGGATCAACCTGGTCACCGTCGGTGTGTTCGCCTGGTCCCGGCTCGAACCCGCCCCCGGCCGCTACGATTTCGGCTGGCTCGACGAGGTGCTGGACCTGCTGCACGACGGCGGCATCCGGGTCGCCCTGGCCACCCCCACCGCCTCCCCACCGCCCTGGTTCTCCCTGGCGCACCCCGACGCGCTGCCGGTCACCGCCGACGGCGTCCGGCTGCACCACGGCAGCCGCGACACCTACTGCGCCGCCGCCCCCGCCTACCGGGCCGCCGCCCGGGGCATCGCCGCCACCCTCGCCGCCCGCTA
This sequence comes from Micromonospora sp., assembly GCF_048594385.1. Classification (NCBI taxonomy): domain Bacteria; kingdom Bacillati; phylum Actinomycetota; class Actinomycetes; order Micromonosporales; family Micromonosporaceae; genus Micromonospora; species Micromonospora sp. The sequence goes on from NZ_JBMDWU010000434.1 coordinate 3,835, forward strand.
CGCCCACCACCCGGCCGTCGCCCTGTGGCACGTGCACAACGAGTACGGCACCACCTGCCACTGCCCGCACGCCGAGGCCGCGTTCCGCCGCTGGCTCGTCGAACGCCACGGCGACCTGGACACCCTCAACGCCGCCTGGGCCACCAGCTTCTGGAGCCAGCACTACACCGACTGGGCGTACGTGAGCACCCCCCGGGCCACCCAGTACCTCGGCAACCCCGGCCAACTGCTGGACTTCCGGCGGTTCTGGTCCGACACCCTGCTCGCCGCGTACGTCGAACAACGTGACCTGCTCGCCGCCGCCAACCCGGCGCTGCCGGTCACCACCAACTACGTCCTGGGCGACTGGGTTCCGGTCGACCACGCCCGCTGGGCGGGCGAGGTGGACCTGGTCGCCGTCGACCACTCCCCGTCGGCCGTCGACGGCGGCGCCGAGGAACAGACCGCCCTCGCCGCCGACCTGGCCCGCGGCTGGGCGCGACACGGCCGCCGCCGGGCCGCCACCCGACGCGGCGCGGCCCCCGCCGACGGCCCGGCCGGCTGGCTGCTGATGGAGAGCGCCGCCAGCCAGATCCACACCACCGGCCGCTCGCACACCAAGGAACCCGGCCGGATGGCCCGGCACAGCCTGTCCCACGTCGCCCGCGGCTCCCGGGGGGCGATGTTCTTCCAGTGGCGGGCCCCGGGAGGCGGCGCGGAACGATTCCACTCCGCGCTGGTGCCGCACACCGGCCCCGACACCCGGGTGTTCCGCGAGACGGTCCGCCTCGGCGAGCACCTCGACCGGCTCGCCGAGGTCACCGCCGGCGAGGTCACCGCATCGGTCGCACTGGCCTTCGACGCCGCCAGCGGCTGGGCGCTGCGCCACCCCGGCATGCCCTCGACCCTGCTCGACGGCCACGCCGAACTGGCCGCCGCGCACCGGGCGCTGTGGCGGGCCGGGTACGGCTGCGACATCGTCGTCCCCGGCGACCCGCTCGACCGCTACCGGCTGCTCGTCCTACCCGCCGTCTACCTGGCCGACGACGATGTCGCCGGCTGGGTCCGCGCCCACGTCGAGGCGGGCGGACACCTGCTGGTCAGCTACCTCAGCGGGGTGGCCGACCAGCACGGCCGGGTGCACCTCGGCGGCTACCCCGGCGCGTACCGGGACCTGCTCGGCCTGCGGGTGGAGGAGTTCCACCCGCTCGCCGCCGACGAACAGGTGCTGCTCTCCGGCGGCGGGACCGGCCGGATCTGGTCGGAGACCGTCCACCTGTGCGGCGCCGAACCGGTCGGCACGTACGTCGGTGGGGTCCTCGACGGCCGACCGGCGGTGACCCGGCACCGCACCGGCGAGGGCACCGCCTGGTACCTGTCGACCCGGCCCGACGACCGCACCTACCGGCGGCTGCTCACCGAGGTGGCCCGGACCGCCGGCCTCGCCCCGGTCTGCCCGGACGCCCCACCCGGGGTGGAGGCGGTCCGCCGCGCCGGCCCGCAGGGGAGCTGGCTGTTCCTGCTCAACCACACCGACCGGCCGCAGCGGGTGCCCGTCACCGGCGTCGACCTGCTCACCGACACCCCCGCCGACGGCACGGTGGTCCTGCCGGCCGGCGGCGTCGCGGTGGTCCGCGAGGAACCGGCCCCGATGGTGTCCGTCACAGCCACTCCGCCGATGACCGACCGGACCCCGCCCGCCTAACCTTGCCCCGGTGGGGACGAGGAACACGACGGCACCGCGCACACTGCCGCTCTGGCCGCTGTACCTGATGTTCGCGGCGATGCCGCTGTGGTGGCTGCTCGGTGGCCTCTACCTCGGCTGGGCGCTGTTCGGGATGCTGCTGGCGGTGGTCCTGCTCACCCACGGCCGGGTGTCCTGGCCGCCCGGCTCGGCGCTGTGGTTCGTCCTCGTCGGCCTCATCGTGGTCAGCGCCACCCGGCTGGAGAAAGCCAGCAGCCTGCTCGTCTACGGCCTGCGGCTGGGTTTCGTCCTCACCGCCCTCGTGGTCTACCTGTACGTCTACACCGCCGCCCGGCAGGGGGCCCGCTGGGACCGGCTGTTCCAACCGGTGCTGCTGTTCTGGTTGGGGATGGTCGCGCTCGGCTGGGTCGGCGTGCTGGCCCCCCGACTGGCGCTGACCACCCCGGTGGAGGTGCTGCTGCCCGACGGGCTGGCCGGGCAGCGGATGATCCGGGCGGTCACCCACGTGCACTCCACCGAGTTCAACCCCACCGGCCGCAACCCGTACTACCGCACGGCCGCCCCGTACCCGTACACCAACAACTGGGGTACGGGGTTCGCGCTGCTCGTGCCGTGCGTGCTGGCGTACCTGTCGGCGGTGCGCACCGGACCGCTGCGCCGGGTGCTGCTGGTGTCCCTGCCGCTGGCGCTGGTGCCGGCGTTCCTCACCCTCAACCGGGGCATGTTCGTCGGCCTCGGGGTGGGCCTGCTCTACCTGGGGCTGCGCGCCCTGGCGCGTGGCGACGTCCGGCTGATCGGCACGATCACCGCCGGGATGGCCGTGGCCTGGGTGGTCACCCTGGTCGTCCCGGTCGGCGACATGATCATGAACCGGGTGGAGAACACCGACTCGACCCGCGACCGCGCCGACCTGTACCGGCAGACCCTCGACGCGGTCCTGCACTCGCCGCTGCTCGGCTACGGCGCCCCCCGCAGCGCCGACACCACCACCGGCGCGGAACCCCTCGGCACCCAGGGGCAGGTCTGGTTGACCACGTACAGCCACGGCATCCCCGCCCTGCTGACGCTGCTGGCCCTCCTCGTGGTGCTGGTCCGCAGCACCGCCGTCGCGGTGTCCGCAGCCGGCCGGTGGCTGAGCGTGGTGCCGGTGGTCGCCCTCGCCCTCGCCCCGTTCTACGG
>NZ_JBMDWU010000435.1:0-10879 GCF_048594385.1 Micromonospora sp.
GGTGACCGGAGCGTCGGCGTCCGGCCAGGCGGTGACCGGAGCGTCGGCGTCCGGCCAGGCGGTGACCGGAGCGTCGGCGTCCGGCCAGGCGGTGCCCCTGGTGCCGGCCTCCGGCCAGGCGGTGACCGGCGCGTCGGCGTCCGGCCAGGCGGCGCCCCGGGTGCCGGCCTCCGGCCAGGCGGTGGCCGGGCCGTCGAGCAGGTCCAGTCCGCCCCGGCTGCCGGACCGGCCCGCACCGACCGGGGTGTACGCGGCGGCGTGGCTGGTGGCGAGCAGCTCGGCGAAACGGGCCGAGGAGCGCAGCGGGCCGGCCTCCAGGACCGCCCCGTCGGCCATCACCACCACCTCGTCGCAGCGCCGCACCGACGACAGCCGGTGCGCGATGATGATGCCGATCCGGTCGGTGAGCAGACGTTCGGTCGCCTCGCGTACCCGGGTCTCGGTGACCGGGTCCAGCCGTGCGGTGGCCTCGTCGAGGATCACCACGTGCGGGTCGCGCACCAGGATGCGGGCGAAGGCCACCAACTGTTCCTGGCCGGCGGAGAGCACGTGGCCGCCCTCGCCCAGCCGGGTCCGGATGCCGTCGGGCAGCTCCGCGACCCACCCGGTGAGCCCCAGCTCGGCCAGCGCGCGGGGCGCGTCGTCGAGCAGGTCCGGGTCGAACAGGGCGACGTTCTCGGCGAGGGTGCCGGCAAGGATCTCGGTACGCTGCGGCACCACCGCGATCCAGCGCCGCAACTCCTCGACGTCCAGGTCGCACAGGTCGGTGTCGCCGAGCAGCACCGTCCCACGCGGCACCTCGACCGCCCGGGTGAGCACCTTGGCCAGCGTCGACTTGCCCGAACCGGTCCGCCCCACCAGCGCGTACGACCGGCCCCGGACGAAGCTGAGCCGGACGTCGCGCAGCGCGGGTTCCCGCTCGTCCTCGCCGGTGACCGGGTAGCGGAAGGTGAGCCCGCGCAGGGTCAGGTCGCCGTCGGTGGGGGTGAGACCGCCTGAGGGTTCCTGCCGGGAGTCGGAGAGCAGCAGCACCCGGGCCCAGGCGCCGAGCGCGTACTGCAGGTGCGGCACCCAGCGGGCGAGGTGTTCGACGGTCGCGCCGAAGCTCAACGCGAGCAGCCAGATCGCGGTCAGCCGGGCACCGTCGATCCGGCCGGTGGTCAACGCCCAGGCCCCGGCGAGCACCACCGCGGCGATCCCGACCCGGATGGTGCCGGCGGCGAAGGCGGTGACCCGCGCCGACATCAGGAAGACCCGGCGGCAGCGGGTCAGCACCTCGGCGGCCCGCCTGGCGTACAACCGCAGCACGTACGGCTGGGCGAGGCTGGTGCGGACGTCGTCCTGGCCGTGCACCGCCTCCTCCATCACGGCGGCCAGGTCCGACCAGGCTTCCTCCTCGGACATCCGGGCCGGGGCGATGGCGGCGGTGGGACGCCGCAGCACCACGACGAGCAGCGCGGTGAGCAGCAACATCGCCACCCCGGCCGGCCACCAGACGAACAGCGCGCTGACCGTGGCGAGCAGGCAGAGCACCAACCCCTGGACCAGCCGTACGCCGGTGTTTCGCAGCTCGGAGGCGACCTGGTAGACGTCGTTGTCGATCCGGTCGAGCAGTTCACCGACCGGGGTGCCCTCCAGGGTGGGCAGATCCTGCCCGAGGGCGACCCGGCAGAGCCGGCGGCGCACATCGGCGGACCAGTCGGCGGTGATGCCCGCCATCAGCAGCGCGATCACCAACTCGCCGAAGACCGCGACGACCAGCGCGACGACCAGCGCGGCGAACCATCCGGCCGAGCGGTGTACCAGCACCGTGCCGGCGACCGCCGAGGCGGCGGCCTGACCGGCGGCACCGAGGACGACAAGAACGATCACGACCGTCACGCGGCGTGGCGCGGACGCCCAGAGATCACGGAGCAGGCGCATGGAGACTCCCTCCGGGACTCGGGGTGGCGGTACCCCCCAGCCTGACCCCCCGCCCCCCTCCCCTCAACGCATTTACCGCCCCCCCACCACCCTCCCCCGCCCCACCTCCCCCTGCCCCGCCCGCCCCTGCCCTGCCCCTGCCCCGCCCCGGTGATCAAGAGATTTGCGTCAAGATTGATCTTCAGATTGCCTCAAACCTCTTGATCAACTGACTCAAACCTCTTGATCACCGAGACGAGCCGGCGACCAAACGGGGGGAGGTGACGACCGAGGCGAGGTGGCGACCGACGGGGCGAGGTGGCGACCGACGGGGCGAGACGGAGCGACCGGGGCGAGACGGATGACGGGCGGGGCACCCAGAGGAGGCAGGAGCCAGGGGAGGCAGGAGCCAGGAAAGCGGGGCCCGTGGCGAGCGGGGGTGCCCGGGGAGGCGGGGCGCGCGGGGAGGCGCTAGGGGCGGGATCGTCAGAAGAGGATGGTGGCGAGGGTACCCACGCGGTGGAAGCCGCAGCGTTCGTAGACCCGGCGGGCGGGGCGGTTGAAGTCGTTGACGTAGAGGCTGACCGTCGGGGCGACCCGGAGCAGCGCGTCGTGGACGACGGCGGCCATCGCGGCGCTCGCGATCCCGCGTCCGCGCCACGCGGGGGCCACCCAGACGCCCTGGACCTGGGCGGTACGGCGGGTCACCACCGCCAGTTCGGCCTTGAACACGACCTCGCCGTCGACCATGCGGGCGTACGCCCGGCCGGCGCGGACCAGGTCCTCGACCCGTCGGCGATAGGCCCGGCCGCCGTCCTCGGCCAGCGGTGAGACGCCGACCTCCTCGGCGTACATGGCGACCGCGGCGGGGAAGAGCAGGTGCACCTCGTCGGGGCGGACCCGGCGCACCTCGGGGTCGACCGGGATGGCGGGCAGGGCATCGGTGGCCAGCAGCGGCTGGTTGGGGCGGACGTCGCGGGCCGGCCCCCAGTGGTCGGCGAGCCGGTCCCAGAGGCCGAGCACCGCGTCGGCCCGTCCGACGATGGAGGAGCAGAGCCGCTCCTCGCCGGAGAGCTGCTCGGCGAAGGCGGCGACGGCGGAGTCGGTGGCGAGGATCGGGGTGAGGTTGCCGCCGAGCCAGCAGATCGACTCCAGGTTGCGGCGGGTGCCGTAGCCGAGGATCCGGCCCTCGGCCCGCCACCAGGCGAGGCCGCGTGCGGAGACCCGCTCGGCGACCTGCGCGCCCGCGTACGGGTCGAGGTCGAGCAGCCGCTCGACGGCGCGCCGCTCCGACTCTCCCAGTTGGCGTACCGGCACCGTCAGCACGCTTACCAGCCTGCCAGATCCGGGCGGTGGTTCGCCGGGCGACCGGCACAGCCGTCAACGGACTTGTCGCCAACACGTTGCCGATATATCGTTGATGCATCAGCGACAGCACAACGAGAGGACGACATGATGGGATTCCACCGTCGGATCCACGCACTGCAGGAGGCCCGGCAGCGCGGCTTCGGCTTCCCGCCCATGCCCCCCGGCCCGCACGGGCACGGAGGCTGGGGCGGTGGCCGGGGCGGGCGCGGGCGGGGTCGGGGACGCCGCCCCAACGTCCGGGCCGCCGTGCTGGCCCTGCTCACCGAGCGGCCGATGCACGGCTACGAGATGATCCAGGAGATCGACTCCCGCACCGGCGGGGCCTGGCGGCCCAGCCCGGGGTCGATCTACCCGACGCTGCAACTGCTGGAGGACGAGGGCGTCATCGCCGCCAGCACCGATCCGGCCGGCGGCGGGCGCAAGCGGTTCGACCTGACCGAGGCCGGCCGGGAGGAGGCCACCACGGCCGCACAGACCCCGCCCTGGGCCGAGTTCGCCGAGGACACCGTCAACAGCTGGCACGACATCCGCGACGCGGGCGCGCAGGCCATGCACGCGCTGCGCCAGGTGATGATGACCGGCACCGACGACCAGCGGGAACGCGCCGCCCAGGTGCTCGACGAGACCCGCCGCAAGCTGTACGCGATCCTCGCCGAATCCGAGTGACCCCCGGGGTACGCCCCGGCGACCTGCCGACCGGCCCGGACCGGGACGACTCCGGCGACGATCATCCGATACCGACGAAGGCGGCCCACCCACCGGGAGGGCCGCCTTCGTCGACGGTGGATCAGTGCACGGTGACGGTGGGGCCGGGGATCAGGTCGCGCAGCTCCTCGGGGATCTCCGCGCCCATCTCGTCGGCGATCCGCAGCGCCTCCTCGATCAGCGTCTCGACGATCTGCCCCTCGGGGACGGTCTTGACGACCTGCCCCTTGACGAAGATCTGCCCCTTGCCGTTGCCGGAGGCCACCCCGAGGTCGGCCTCGCGGGCCTCGCCCGGCCCGTTCACCACGCAGCCCATCACGGCGACCCGCAGCGGGACGGGCAGCCCCTCCAGGCCGGCGGTGACCTCCTCGGCGAGCTTGTAGACGTCCACCTGGGCCCGGCCGCAGGACGGGCAGGAAACGATCTCCAGCCCGCGCTCGCGCAGCCCCAGCGACTCCAGGATCTGGTTGCCGACCTTGATCTCCTCGACCGGCGGGGCCGACAGCGACACCCGGATGGTGTCGCCGATGCCCTCGGCCAGCAGCGCCCCGAAGGCGACGGCCGACTTGATGGTGCCCTGGAACGCCGGGCCGGCCTCGGTCACCCCCAGGTGCAGCGGGTAGTCGCACTGCTCGGCGAGCTGCCGGTACGCCCGGATCATCACCACCGGGTCGTTGTGCTTGACCGAGATCTTGATGTCCCGGAAGCCGTGCTCCTCGAACAGCGAGCACTCCCACAGCGCCGACTCGACGAGCGCCTCGGCGGTGGCCTTGCCGTACTTGGTGAGCAGCCGCTTGTCCAGCGAGCCGGCGTTGACGCCGATCCGGATCGGCGTACCGGCGGCGGAGGCCGCTGCGGCGATCTCCCTGACCTTGTCGTCGAACTGGCGGATGTTGCCCGGGTTGACCCGGACGGCCGCGCAGCCGGCGTCGATCGCGGCGAAGACGTACTTCGGCTGGAAGTGGATGTCGGCGATCACCGGGATCTGCGACTTCTTCGCGATCGCCGGCAGTGCCTCCACGTCGTCCTGGCTGGGCACGGCGACCCGGACGATCTGGCAGCCGGACGCGGTCAGCTCGGCGATCTGCTGGAGGGTGGCGTTGACGTCGGAGGTGAGGGTGGTGGTCATCGACTGCACCGAGACGGGGGCACCGCCACCGACGGGCACCGAACCGACCATGATCTGGCGGCTGGCCCGGCGCGGGGCGAGCGGCGGGGGAGGTACGGCGGGCATACCGAGACTGACAGCGGTCACTTCAGGCACTCACCTTGTGAAGAGGGTGATGGGGTTGACGATGTCCGCGGTGGCGGTGAGCAGGGTGAACGCGCCACCGATGAGGATCACCGCGTACGTGATGGGCATCAGCTTGAGGTAGTCGACCCGGCCGGGGTCGCGCCGGCCGATCCGGGCGTAGAGCCAGGAGCGGGCCCGTTCGAACCAGGCGATGGCGATGTGGCCGCCGTCCAGGGGCAGCAGCGGCAGCAGGTTGAACACGCCGACGAAGAAGTTCAGCGAGATGAACAGCAGGACCAGCAGCTGCCAGACGCCGTTCTCCAGGGCTTCGCCGCCGAGCCGGCTCGCGCCGACGACGCTGATCGGGGTGTCCTTGTCCCGCTCGCCGCCGGTGACGGCGGTCCACAGCGCGGGCACCTTGTCGGGGATGCGCTTGAGTGCCTCGTAGGTGCCGACGGCCAGGTCCTTGGTGTAGCCGGCGGTGGCCGGGATGGCCTCGACCGGGCCGTAGGTGACGTTCGCCGGGACACCGGGCGGGAGCATCGGGCCGGCGACGCCGAGGGCGGAGACGGTGATCGGGGCGCCGTTCGGGTCGTCCAGCGGCTTGCGCTGCACGGCGGCGAGGTCGGCCCGGACCTGGCCGGCGACCCCGTCGCGCTCGTAGCTGATCGTCGCCGGCTGGCCCGGCGGCAGGTCACGGACGGTCTTGACCAGCGCGGCGTAGTCGGGGACGGCGACGCCGTTGATCGCGACGATCTTGTCGTCGTCACGCAGCCCGGCCTGCTTGGCGGGGCTGACCGGGTCTCCGGGGGCGCACTCGCGGACCGCGTCGGTGGGGACGACGCACTCGACGACCTTGACGTGCGCCGGCAGCGGGTTGGGCAGGTCCTTGTTGGGCAGGCCCATGAACATGGCGGCCAGCCAGATCGCGATGACGGCCAGCGCGAAGTGGGTGACCGAGCCGGCGGACATCACGATCGTCCGCTTCCAGACCGGGTAACGCCACATCGCCCGCTTCTCGTCGCCCGGTTCGACGTCGTCGTCCTGCGGCGTCATGCCGACGATCTTGCAGAATCCGCCGAGCGGGATGGCCTTGAGGCCGTACTCCGTCTCACCCCGGCGGAACGACCAGATGGTCGGCCCGAAGCCGACGAAGTAACGGGTGACCTTCATGCCGAACGCCTTGGCGGTCAACATGTGACCGGCCTCGTGCAGGCTCACCGAGATGAGGATCGCCAGGGCGATCACCACCACCCCGAGCAGATAGAGCATCAGGCTTCCTTCCCCGACCCCGAGATGATCTCCTGCGCGTGCGCGCGCGCCCACGATTCGGCGGCGAGCACGTCCTCGACGGTACCTGGTTCACCGAAATCGGGGGCGTCCTCCAACACCCGCCCGAGGGTGTCGACGATGCCGAGGAACGGCAGCCGTCCGGCGACGAACGCCGCCACACACTCCTCGTTGGCCGCGTTGTAGACCGCCGGGCGGCAGTGGCCCGCCACGCCGGCCGCCTTGGCCAGCGCCACCGCCGGGAACGCCTCGTCGTCGAGCGGGGCGAACTCCCAGGTGTGGGCGGTGGTCCAGTCGACGGCGGTGGCGGCGTCGGGCACCCGGTCGGGCCAGCCGATGCCGAGCGCGATGGGCAGCCGCATGTCCGGTGGGCTCGCCTGGGCCAGGGTGGAGCCGTCGACGAACTCGACCATCGAGTGGATCACCGACTGCGGGTGCACCATCACGGTGATGTCGGCGTAGGGCACGTCGAACAACTCGTGCGCCTCGATCACCTCCAGCGCCTTGTTGACCATGGTGGCCGAGTTGATCGTGCCGACCGGTCCCATGTTCCACGTCGGGTGGGCGAGCGCCTGCTCCGGGGTGACAGCGGTCAGCTCGTCGCGTCGCCGCCCCCGGAACGGTCCGCCGCTTGCCGTGACGACCAGCCGCCGCACCTCGCCCCGGGTGCCGCCGCGCAGGCACTGGGCCAGCGCCGAATGCTCCGAGTCGACGGGCACGATCTGCCCCGGTCGCGTCACCGCGGCCTTCACCAGCGGGCCGCCGGCCACCAGCGACTCCTTGTTGGCCAACGCGAGGGTACGACCACAGCGCAGCGCGGCCAGCGTCGGCGCGAGCCCGAGCGACCCGACCACCCCGTTGAGGACCACGTCGCAGGGCCACTGCGCCAGCTCGGTCATGGCGTCCGGGCCGGCGATGATCTTCGGCAGCCTGAAGTCGCCGGTGGCCCAGCCGCGCCGGCTCGCCTCGGCGTAGAAGGCGAGTTGCAGATCCTGCGCGGCGGACGCCTTCGCCACCCCGACCGCGTCCACGCCCAGTTCGAGCGCCTGGGTGGCGAGCAACTCGACGTTGCCGCCGCCGGCACCGAGCGCCACCACCCGGAACCGGTCGGGGTTGCGCCTGACGATGTCGATCGCCTGGGTGCCGATCGAACCTGTGGAGCCGAGCAGAACGAGGTCCCGGGGAGTTGTCACCCGGTCATTCTGCCCCGTACGCGCTGTGCGCCGGCTGGGAGCCTCACCCCCTCCCGGGGCGGGATGCCGCTCGCCGATCCGACTGGTCAGGCCGTACGCTGGGTCCGCTCGGCCCCGAAAGGACCGCACATGTCTGATCTTGACCACACTCCTGAGCAGGCCGCTCGGGAATCCGGCCTCCGCGAGGTCTCCGAAGCGCTGCTCAACATCGAGCAGGCGATCAAACGGACCGAACGGGCGAAGCGCGCCGTCTCCATGACGGTCGGCTGCGACGACCTGGCCCGGATGCTCGACACCGCCGCCCGGAACCTGGAAATCGCTCGCAAGGACCTGTTTCAGGGTGCCTACTTCTCGGCGGATTCCCCTAAGCTCTTTTGACCATGCGCAGTGGTGAGCAGATCCGGGCGGCACTGGTCAAGTTCGTCGATCGGTGGCAGTTCTACGCCGGCACGGAGCGCTCCGAGGCGCAGACCTTCCTGAACGAGTTGTTCGAGTGCTACGGCCGCAACCGCAAGGACGCCGGAGCACTCTTCGAGGATTCCCACTCCTCCACCGGGATCATGGACCTGCACCTTCCCGGGCTGCTCATCGTGGAGATGAAGGCACCGAAGGAGGGCGACCGGCTCGCCCAGCACCGCAAGCAGGCGTTGGACTACTGGCACAACTCGGCCGACGTGGCGACCGGCCGCCCCGCGCCGCAGTTCGTGGTGCTCTGCGCCTTCCGGCAGTTCGAGATCTGGGAGCCGGGGAAGTACCCGAACGCCCCGCTGCTGGAGTTCGCGCTCACCGAGCTGCCGGACCACTACGAGTCGCTGATGGTGCTGGCCGGCGACGAGCCGCTGTTCCACCACAGCAACCGGGAGTTGACGAAAGCGGCGGCGATTGCGGTCGCCGGGGTCTACCAGGGCCTGCTCGACCGGCAGGCGGCACCGCCCGAGTCGATCCAGCGTTTCGTCCTCCAGATGGTCTGGCTGTTCTTCGCCGAGGACTGGGACATGATCGGCGGACGACCGACCGAGCAGACCCTCCGGTTCCTCACCCAGCACGGTGACCTCTGGTCGTCGTACCTGATGCTCGGTGGCCTCTTCACCTCGCTCAACGACCCGAACGACCACGGCCGGCAGGGCATCCTCAAGGGCACCCAGTACGTCAACGGCGACCTCTTCGCCCAGCCGGCCCTGGTCCACCTGACCAGGGCGGAGGCCGCCGAGCTGCTGCGGATCGCCGAGTACAACTGGCAGCAGGTCGACCCGACCATCTTCGGCTCCCTGATCGAGGGCTTCCTGAGCACCGACCGCAGCGCGCTCGGTGCCCACTACACCCACGAGATCGACATTCTGAAGATCGTCCGGCCGACGATCGTCAAGCCGTGGCGGGCGCGGATCGACGCGGTCACCACGCCCGACGACGGCGTCGCGCTGCTGGCGGAGCTGTGCCGGTTCCGGGTGCTCGACCCGGCCTGCGGCTGCGGAAACTTCCTCTACGTCGCCTACCGGGAGCTACGTCACCTGGAACACACGCTCAAGGAGCGCATCGAAACGCTGGCGAAGTCCTCCGGGCTGCCGGTGCCGACCGGGCTGCCCTACTTCCCGCTGAGCAACATGCAGGGGATCGACGTTGTGCCGATGGCGACCGCCGTCGCCCGGGTGACCCTCTGGATGGGCCACCGGCAGATGATCAAGAAGTACGGCCCGGCCGAGCCACCACTACCGCTGGTCAGCCTCGGCTCGATCAGGACGGCCGACGCCCTGCGGGTCGCCTGGCCGGAAACCGACTGCATCGTCGGCAACCCGCCGTTCATCGGCTCCCAGTTCATGCGGGACAAGCACGGCGACGACTACCTCAAGTGGCTCGGCAAGACGTTCGGCGTCGGGGTGAAGGACTTCTGCGTCTACTGGTTCCGCCGGTCGCAGGACCACCTGCGGGCCGGGCAGCGGGCCGGGCTGGTCGGCACCAACTCGATCGCGCAGAACCGGGCCCGATCGGCCAGCCTGGACTACGTGGTCGGCAACGGCGGCGTCATCACCGACGCGGTGTCCAGCCAGACCTGGCCGGGCGAGGCCAAGGTGCACGTGAGCCTGGTCAACTGGGTCAAGTCCCCGGCTGAACCACCCACCGAGTTCACCCTCGACAACAAACCGGTCAGCGGGATCACGGCCGAACTGAAGTCCCCGGAGAGGTCAACCGGCGACGCCCCCAGCTTGCCGGCGAACAACGGTCGCTGTTTTCAGGGCATGACGCCTGTCGGAGAGGGCTTTATTCTTGCCGAGGGCGAGGCACACACCCTTCTCGCCGCCAAGGATGCCAACTACCGCGATGTCGTCCGGCCCTACCTTGTCGGCGAAGATGTCGCGGACGACCCTGGACAGCTTCCGCGACGCTGGATCATCGACTTTGGCCAGCGCCCCCTGGAAGGGGCCATGAAGTATCCGAACGCGCTCAAGATCGTGCGCGAGCGGGTCAAGCCGATTCGTGAGACCAACAGGGACCGATTCCGTCGCGAGAACTGGTGGCGATTCGGACCCCCTACACAGCTATTCGGACCGCGCTGGAGGGGCTGCCTCGGTACATCGCTGCTCAGGCTCAAGGTAAGCGGCTTCTGCTTGCGTGGTGTGAGCCATGGACCTGCCCAAGTAACTTGGTCAACGTCTTCGCCTTCGACGACGACTACTCGATGGGCGTGCTCTCGTCGTTCACCCACAGCACTTGGGCCTGGGCACAGTCATCCACCTTGAAAAGCGATATTCGGTACACCCCGACCTCGGCGTTCCTGCCGTTCCCGTGGCCGTATCCGGTCAGCGACGAGCAGCGGGAGCGGGTGGCGGAGGCGAGCCGACGGATGATCGCCCGGCGGCAGGAGATCTGCGCCGAGGAGCAGATCGGCCTGACCCGGCTCTACAACCTGGTGGACGACGGCGCGTACACCGACCTCAAGAAGCTGCACCGCGACCTGGACGAGGCGGTGGCCGCCTGCTACGGCTGGCCGAAGGCGATCGCCCAGGACAGGGACGAGATCGCCCGCCGGCTGTCGGCGCTGAACGCGGAGATCGCCGCCGGCCAACGCCCCTACGACCCGTTCGCCGACCGCGACGGTCGTTCGGTCGCCCAGCAACTCGGCCTGCCGGTCGGCTGAGCCGGCAACCCGGTTCGCCCTCCGGCCGCACACCACGGCGGGCTGTCCAACCGT
>NZ_JBMDWU010000436.1:0-30559 GCF_048594385.1 Micromonospora sp.
CCGACGGCCCGTCGGTCCGGCTTCCCGCCGGTCCGGCGGGCCGTCACCGTTGCGGGCGCACCACCCGGGGCGGCGGTGGCACGTTGCGGTACTTCGCCACCCGCACCTCCCACTGGCTCCGGCGGCGCATCGCGTCCCGGAAGGCCCGGTTGCGGTAGAACGTCTCGGGTGGCCGGGCGAGCCCGTAGACGTCCGCCCACCACTCACCCGGTTCCGGGTCGAGGATGGTGTCCAGGTGTGACGGGTAGCGGCGGCCGGCACCGTCGCGGATGTCGTCACGGTCCCGCATCGGGGTGAGCACCCGACCGAACTCGTCGACCACGGCCAGCCGGAAACCGGCCGCCGCGATGATCCGGCGCAGCAGGGCGATGCTCGGGGTGAGCGCGCCCGCCTCGATCCGCCCCACCGTGCCGTGGTGCACCCCCGCCCAGCGCGCCAGTTCCCGTTGACTCGCGTCGGCACGCCGCCGGACCGCCCGCACGATCCCGGCAGCCGGCCACGGCAGGTCGTACGGCGTACTGAGGAAGGTCGGCGGCTCCTCCCCTTCCTCGTCCGGAGCGGGCGGGGAGGTCGCACCCGGGGCGGGCGGGTCTGCGGAAGCCGGACCGGTGCCCGGCGTGGGGCGGGCGGTGGGTTCGGGTGGCAGCGCGGGGTCGGTCATGTCGCCACCGTCGCGCCCGGCCGGACCATGCCGCAACCCCGCCGTCGTCGGCTGTGGACAACGCCGCGAACTGTGGAAAACCCCACCCTTCGCGAACTCCATCCGATCACACCGGGTCACTTCGCCGCCTTCTCGCCGCAATTACTGCGAGTAGTGCCGGCTCGAACGGCGTCATCACCGTCAAGATCCATCGAAACACCCTGAACAGCCAGAACATCCACCCCCTCTCCACCCCCACCCACTGCCCCGCCGAAGCTTTGCTCTGCTGCCTCATCCGCGACAGGCACCCACGGTGAGTGTCGCGTAGATGGCAGCAGAGCAAAGTGTGCGAACGAGGGTAGGGGGAGGAGAGCTATAAAGTGCGGAGAGTAATCAAAGCGGTCGCCCGCCGAGCGGGCGGTTGCCGCCGATTCAGGCAAGCCTCGCCGCAACCCCACTCGCCGACGCGGGTCCGGGGGCCGGGCCAAGGGCCAGGGCACGACCGGGGCAGGGTCTGGACCTGGGTTGAGGCGGGAGCGGGGCCGGGAGGTCACGGCGACCGGGGCTAGGGCCAGGAGCGGGACCGGGGGCGGGCCCGAATGCCGAATGCCGGGGACCGGGGTCAGGAGCCAGGGCGGGGGCAGGGCTGGGAACGGGACCCGGGAACGGCGACGGGACGGTCCGGGTGACGCGGACGAGGGTGGGCCACGGCGCTCGCGGCACGCAGCCCGCCCCCGCGATCAGTAACGCTGGCGCAGCAACTCGGCGGCCTCGACCGCCCAGTAGGTGAGGATGACCTGCGCGCCGGCCCGCCGGATCGAGGTGAGCGTCTCCAGCATCACCCGCTCGCGGTCGATCCAGCCGTTCGCGGCGGCCGCCTCGACCATCGCGTACTCGCCGGAGACCTGGTAGGCGGCGACCGGGACGTCCACGGCGGCCCGGACCGCCGCCACCACGTCGAGGTAGGGCAGGGCCGGCTTCACCATCACCAGGTCGGCACCCTCGGCCACGTCCAGCTCGACCTCGCGCAGGGACTCCCGCAGGTTCGCCGGGTCCTGCTGGTAGGTGCGCCGGTCGCCGTCGAGCGCCGACTCGACGGCGTCGCGGAACGGGCCGTAGAAGGCGGAGGCGTACTTCGCCGCGTACGCCAGCACCGCCACGTCGGCGTGGCCGGCGGCGTCGAGGGCCCGGCGGACCACGCCCACCTGCCCATCCATCATCCCGGACGGGCCGACCATGCCTACCCCGGCGTCCGCCTGCGCCACCGCCATCTCGGCGTACGCGGCCAGGGTCGCGTCGTTGTCCACCCCGCCCTCGGGGGTGAGCAGTCCGCAGTGCCCGTGCGAGGTGAACTCGTCGAGACACAGGTCACTCATCACCACGGTGGCGTCGCCGACCTCGGCCACCACGTCGCGGATGGCGACGTTGAGGATGCCGGCCGGGTCGATGCCGCCGGAGCCGGTCGGGTCGCGCCGTTCGGGCACCCCGAACAGCATGATCCCGCCGACCCCGGCCTGGACCGCCTCCACGGCCGCCTTGCGCAGCGAGTCCCGGGAGTGCTGGAGCACCCCCGGCAGCGACGCGATGGCCCGTGGCTCGGTCAGCCCCTCCTTGACGAACATCGGCACGACCAGCTCGGCCGGGTCGACGCGGGTCTCGGAGACCAGCCGCCGCACGGCCGCGTTGCGACGCAGCCGGCGGGGCCGGATCTCGGGGTACGGCATGAGGGGCCTCCCAGTACGGCTAGCGGAACCTGAGCGCGGTGGGCCCCTGCACCTTCGAACCCCGACGCTGCTTCGCCGGCATGGCGGCGAGCTTCTCCCGCAGTTCGACGGCGTAGGCGGCGAGCGCCTCGACCAGGTCGGGCACCGAGGCGTGCGGCGGCTGCACGTCGACCCGCAGGCCGAACTCCGTCGCGGTCTCCGCCGTCTTGGGCCCGATGACGGCAACCACGGTACGCGCGTGCGGCTTCCCGGCGATACCGACGAGGTTACGCACCGTCGAGGAGGACGTGAAGAGCACCGCATCGAACCCGCCCGACTTGATCGCGTCACGGATCTCGGCGGGCGGCGGGGCGGCCCGGACCGTCCGGTACGCGGTCACGTCGTCGACCTCCCAGCCGCGCTCGGTGAGCCCGGCGGCGAGCGTCTCGGTGGCGATGTCGGCGCGGGGCAGCAGCACCCGGCCGACCGGGTCGAGGATCTCGTCGTGCGGGGAGAACTCGGCCAGCAGCCCCTCGGAGGACTGCTCCCCGTCGGGCACCAGCTCCGGCTGGATGCCGAAGGCGCGCACCGCGTCGGCGGTGGCCTCACCGATGCAGGCGATCTTGACGCCGCCGAAGTGCCGGGCGTCGAGACCGTGCTCGGCGAACTTCTCCCAGACCGCCCGGACCGCGTTGACCGAGGTGAAGATCACCCAGGCGTACCGGCCGTCGACCAGCCCCTTGACCGCCCGCTCCATCTGCGCCGGGGTACGCGGCGGCTCCACCGCGATCGTCGGCACCTCGCACGGGATCGCCCCGTACGCGCGCAGCCGGGCGCTCATCGCCCCGGCCTGCTCCTTGGTCCGGGGGACGAGCACCTTCCAGCCGTACAGCGGGCGGTTCTCCCACCAGCTCAGCCGGTCCCGCTGGCCGACGCCCTCGCCGACGGTGAGCACCACCCGGCCGGTGAAGCCCAGCGCCGCCGCGACGAACGAGTCCACGCTCGACGTGGTGGTGTACTGCGTCTCGCCGGTGCCGTCGCCGGTCACCCCGACCCCGGTGCTGCCGTCCACCCCGGCGGCCAGCAGACCGTCCCGCACGGCGGCCAGGTCACCGGCGTCGACCGCCAGGGCCAGCGAACCCCGGGCGACGGCCGCGGCGAGCGCGTCGAAGTCCAGCGCGCTGACGTCCTCGACGTCGGCGGCGGTGCGTACCCCGGGCAGCGGCACCCCGGCGTAGGTGGCGACGCCCTCGGCCTGGCCGACGCCCGGCACCACCTCGAAGTGCGCGGCGGTACGCGCGACCGCCTGCACCTCCTTGACCACCGAGTCGTGGCCGAACGGGTCACCGGCGACCAGGTGCACCGCGTTGAGCCCGGAGCGGGCCGCGCTGATGAGCATCTTCGCCACGTCGCCCGGCACGCCCTCGGCGGGGCTGAACTGGGCGTCGGACCGGGCCTGGGCCCGGACCACGTCGAGCAGCGTCTCGGGGACTCCCCGGTCGTACACCACCTGGTCGGCGTCGACCAGGGCGTCGTGGGCCCGGCGGGTCAGCAGGCCCGGGTCACCGGGTCCGGCGCCGACGAACGCGATGCGGCCGACGGGCTTACGGGTGCGGGTCATTCTGTGCTCCCAAATTGCTGGGTCCCCGGGCCGGTGCTTCCTTCGTGGCCGAGGATCGAGTCGGCGCCGAGTTCGAGGAGTTCGGCGGCGAGTGCCTTGCCGATCTCCGCCGCGTCGGCGGGCGTTCCGGTGCGGGACAGCCGGATGTCTCGCGAACCGTCCGGGCTGATCACCGCCCCGCGCAGGTAGATCTCATCACCGGCGTCGCCTTCGGCGAGTTCGGCGTAGGCGGCGACCGGGGCGGAGCACCCGGCCTCCAGGGTGGCCAGCAACGCGCGTTCCGCGACGACCGCGGCCCGCGACGGTGCGTGGTCGAGCACGGCGAGCAGCTCGACCAGGTCGGAGTCGTCGGCCCGGCACTCCACGGCCAGCGCGCCCTGGGCGGGCGCGGGCAGCATCAGCATCGGGTCGAGCGTTTCGGTGATCACGTCGGTCCGGCCGAGCCGGGCCAGCCCGGCCCGCGCCACGACGACGGCGTCGAGGTCGGCGTCCGGGCCGAGCACCCGGGCGAGCCGGCTGTCGACGTTGCCCCGGATCGGGGTGACCTCCAGGTGCAGGCCGAGGGCGTGTAACTGGGCGATACGGCGCAGCGCGCCGGTGCCGACCACGGCCCCCGCCGGCAGCTCGGCGAGGGTACGCCCACCCGTGGCGACCAGCGCGTCGCGCGGGTCCTGCCGGGGTGGCACGGCCGCGACGTGCAGCCCGCTCGCCCCGGCGGTGGGCAGGTCCTTGTACGAGTGCACGGCCAGGTCGATGGTGCCGGCGGTCAACGCGTCGCGCAGCGCCGAGACGAAGACGCCGACGCCGAGGCGCTGCACCGGCGCGGACGACCGGTCCCCGGCGGTGACCACCTCGACCAGCTCGACGGCGCGGCCGGTCGCCGCGGTGATCGCCGCGGCGACGTGGCCGGACTGGGCCATCGCCAGGGCGCTGCCCCGGGTGCCGAGGCGCAGGGGGGTACTCATCGCTCACCTCCGGTGGGCGGCTGGTCGGTGTCGGTCGCCGGCACGTCGGCCACCCCGAACGAACCACGGCCGTCGACGGTCTGGACCACGTCGGGCACCGCGTCGACCCCGGAGGTCTGCGGCACCTCCAGGTCGAACAGTTCGCGCAGCAGCGCGGCGTACTGGTCACCGCCCGGTTCGGCGGCGAGCTGGCGGACCTTGACGGTGGGCTGGTGCAGCAGCCGTTGCACCACCCGGTGCACCGTGCGGGCCACCTCGGCGCGCTGGTCGTCGCTGAAGTCCGGGCGACGCTGGGCGAGCCGGCGCAGTTCGGCCGTCACCACGTCGTCGGCGCGTCCGCGCAGGGCGGCCACGGTGGGCGCCACGTCGGCCCCGCGCAGCCAGCTCAGGAAGGCCTCGACCTCGGCGGTGACGATCCGGCCCACCTCGGCGGCGTCGGCTGCGGCCGGGCCGTCGGCGAGCAGTGCGGCCATCCGGTCGATGTCGATCACCTCGACGCCGGGCAGCCCGGCCACCTCGGGTGCGACGTCGCGGGGCACGGCGAGGTCGAGCAGGACCAGCGGCCCCCGGTCGGGGTCGCGGCGGTCGAGCGCCCGGGTCACCACGTCGACGGTGAGGACCGGTTCGGTGGCCGCGGTGGCGGCCACTACGATGTCCACTGTGGAGAGCGCGGGGACGAGTCCGGCGATCGGGACGGCGTTCGCCCCGTACGACTCGGCCAGCCGGACGGCCCGGTCGGCCCCCCGGTTGATGACGGTGAGCGGCCCGGCGGCCCGGCGGGACAGCGTCGCCAGGCTCAGCGCGCCCATCGCGCCGGCCCCGACCACCAGGGCCGGCCGGCCGGCGAGGTCGCCGTCGAGCAGTTCGGCGGTGAGGTCCAGGGCGGCCGTGACGACGCTCTGCCCGGCCCGGTCGATGCCGGTCTCGGCGTGGGCCCGCTTGCCGACCCGCAGCGCCTGCTGCATCAGCTCGTGCAGCAGCCGTCCGGCGGTGTCCGCGCCGGAGGCCCAGTGGTAGGCGTCGCGGAGCTGGCCGAGGATCTGCGCCTCGCCGACCACCATGGAGTCCAGCCCGGCGGCGACCCGGAACACGTGGTCGACGGCGGCCGAGTCGTAGTGCACGTAGAGGTGGCTGGCGAAGGCGGCGGGCGGCGCGCCGGCCTGCTCGGCGAGAACGGCGCAGACGTCGCCGAGACCGCCGTGGAAACCGGACACGGCGGCGTACACCTCCACCCGGTTGCAGGTGGAGACGAGCACCGCCTCGGCGACGTACGGCTGGGCGACCAGGCGGTCCAGGGTGCGGGTGAGGTCGGCGGGGGCGACGGCAAGCTGCTCCAGCGTGGCCACGGGAGCGGTGCGGTAGGACGCGCCGACGACGAGCAGCTTCACGTGCCGATCGCCTCCTGGGTGTCGGGGGTCGCGAGCCCGCCGGGCAGGGCGGTGAGGGCGGAGCCGCCGGCGGCGGGCAGCGCGGTCAACGACGCCTTGCGGTGCTCGTGGAAGGACAGGATCTGAAGCTCGATGGCGAGATCGACCTTGCGCACGTCGACCCCGTCCGGCACCGAGAGTACGCACGGCGCGAAGTTGAGGATGCTCGTGACGCCGACGGCGACCAGCTGCTCGGCCACCGCCTGGGCGGCCGGCGCGGGGGTGGCGATCACGCCGATCGAGATCGCCTCCTCGGCGGCGACCCGGGGCAGCTCGTCGACGTGCCGGACGACCAGCCCGTTGATCATCTCGCCGACCCGCGACGCGTCGGCGTCGAACAGGGCGGCGATCCGGAAACCCCGGCTGGCGAAGCCGTCGTAGCCGGCCAGGGCGTGACCGAGATTACCCACCCCGACCAGGGCGACCGCCCGGCGCTGGGTGAGCCCGAGCACGAACTCGATCTGGTCGATCAACAGGGCGACGTCGTAGCCGACCCCCCGGGTGCCATACGAGCCGAGGTGGGAGAGGTCCTTGCGGAGCTTGGCCGAGTTGACCCCTGCCGCCCCGGCCAGGCCCTCGCTGGAGACCGTCTCGTGGCCGGCGTCGGCGAGGTTGTGCAGGGCGCGAAGATACTCGGGGAGCCGCGCGACGGTCGCCTCCGGGAGGTCCGGGAGCGCCGGTACGGCACCGGCGCGGCCGGGCGCGCCAGGGTGACGTTGCTGACTCATGAGACTCCGTGCGGTGCGATCCTCGGCCGGCTCCGGTGCCCGCCCGTTGGGGGACCCCCGCCGGTGGCCGGGCGAGCCGGCCGTGCTAGCAGGGCGCGTCGAAACTACAGAGTAGGCGCTTGTGAAGACGTGCACAAATCGCGATCTTGCTGAATCGCGGCCCCCCTGCACCTGCTCCCCCATCTCACAAGATCGATCGGGCACGCCAGCGGTGCCGCCGCGCGATTATTGCGCAATCCCGACTTCTCTCACCAATCGCGCTTGCTCGATGACCCAGCGTGATCCGCGCCACCCTAGAGCTGGGGGGTGGTCAGGTCGCGCAGCAACCGCTCCTCCTCCACCCGCCAGTAGCCGTGCTCTTTGCCGTCGAGCAGCACCACCGGCAGCCGGTCGCCGTACTCACGCTCCAACTCCACGTCGCCGGTGACGTCCTTCTCCACCCACCGGTCCCCGGTGACCGCCACCACCCGCTCCAGCGCGGCCTTGGCGTCGTCGCACAGGTGGCAACCGGGGCGGGTGATCAGGGCGAGCCGGGCGGCAGTGGACATCGGGACCTCCGGGTGAGGGCGGCCGGACTCGGCCGCGACGGGGATGCGCGCGGTGGACGGACCGCCGCGCACCGGTGCCGGATGCCCGGCGGCGGGCCGGGCACGCCCGCCCAGTCTCGCCCGTCCCCGGGTGCGGCACACCCGGGACGCCCGAGCCGGTCGCGCGGTGGCTGAGTCTGGCACGCCGTCGACCGCCCGACCAGGCCCACACACCGAACCGTCACGCAGCGTCGACCGGGACCACCCGAACGGGGCCGACGCGACCGCCCCCGGGGCGGTGCCGGACGGGCCCGTGGGCCCCGTCGCCGGACCGGCCGGGCGGGGTGCCGGTGACCCTCCACGACCCCCCCTGGGCTGCAATTTCCATCAAGGAACAAGTCGCGACGTGAAAGTCAACCGACCACGACGGACAACCGGTCCGCCAGGGGTCGGCGGGCCGGGCAAATACTTTGGCCCTGTGTAACGGACTTGGCACACGCGGGTGACGTTGGCCCTATCATCACTCGGGTCGGCTCACCCCATTTGCCGTGAGTCGACACCCCTCAGCCCGAGGAGGCCCCCGTGCCTGTGCGCGCATTGGACCAGCACCTCAAGGGGATCTGCCGCGCGTCGGCACCCCCCCACACGGCCCTGCCCGTCCGGGGCAGACCCGGCACGGCGGCCGCCCGCCGCCGTCCGGTCACGGTCGTGACCCGCTGCGGGGAGGCCCGGTGACCGCCTTCGGCTACCCGGATCATCCCACCGGACTGACCGGGCCGACGCCCCGGGCGGCGGTCAACGAACGGCTCGACCCGGCCCGGCCGGAGGCGACGCCCCGCCGGCCGCACCAGCGTCCGCACCCCAACGAGGCGGCCCCCCGGCCCGCCGCCCCCGGCGGCAACGCCACGCCGGCCGGCCGGGTGGCCTCCCACTCCCGGCCCCCCATGCCGACGCAGACCCGACGGGTCGGCGAGCCGCCCGCCACCACCGATCCCGCCGGCGGGGAGACCGCCGTGATACCGGTGGTGCCGGCCGACGACACCGCCGTCATCCCGGCCGTACCCGCCGACGACACCGCCCTGATCCCGGCCGTACCCGGGGGGCAGCCGACGGTCCCGGCCGCCGGACCGCCCGCCACCGCGACGCCGCCCACCGGCACCTCCCCCACCGGCTTCCCGAGCCGCCCCGACCCGTCCGACCCGGCCACCGAGGTCTGGACGCTGGTGGAGCGGGCCCAGGCCGGCGAGGCCGAGGCGTTCGGCCTCATCTACGACCGGTACGTCGACACCGTCTTCCGGTTCGTCTACTTCCGGGTCGGCAACCGGCAGCTGGCCGAAGACCTGACCTCTGACACCTTCCTGCGCGCCCTCAAGCGGATCGGCAGCTTCACCTGGCAGGGCCGCGACCTCGGAGCCTGGCTGGTCACCATCGCCCGCAACCTGGTCGCCGACCACTTCAAGTCCGGCCGCTACCGGCTGGAGGTGACCACCGGCGACGTGCTCGACGCCGACCGGGAGGACCGGGGGCCGGAGGGCAGCCCCGAAGCGGCGGTGGTCGAACACATCACCAACGTCGCCCTGCTCACCGCCGTCACCCGGCTCAACCCGGAACAGCAGGAGTGCATCGTGCTCCGCTTCCTCCAGGGCCTCTCGGTGGCAGAGACCGCCCGCGCGATGGGCAAGAACGAGGGAGCGATCAAGGCGTTGCAGTACCGAGCGGTCCGCGCGTTGGCCCGTCTACTTCCGGACGGTTTCCAGCCCTGACCTGCCGCGACGATCACTCTTCGTGATTTCACTCCCGACCGTCCCGTAACCGGGGCCCGGCACGGAGCGTTTCTCCGGGTGCGGCCGGTGGTTGTCCGGCGCACCCCGGACCCGTCCCGGTCCGGAGCAGCGCCGCCGACCACGACCCTGGTACGACGGTGCACGCCGCCGCCGGTCGCGTGGACCACCGCGGCCGACCGGCCGTGACCAGCGAGAGGGGGTGCCTGCGGTGGACAGCGACCTTTTCTCCCGTCGTCGGGCCGTACGCTTCGCCCAGCTTCTCGACGAGGCCAACGGCGGCCGACGCCACCACGTCCGGTCCCGCGCCGACGACCAGCTCACCAGGCTCGTGGCGGTCGGGCAGCGACTCGTCGCCGAACGACCCGACATCCGGGTGGACGTCGAGTTCCGCGCCGGCCTGCGGGCCATGCTGGTGGCCGCCGCCGAACGCGAGCACGCCACCGACCCGGTCACCGACGGCACGTCGCAGGCCACCGGCCGGGGCTCCCTGTTGGGCGGGGCGACCGCCCGACGGGCCCGCGCCCGGGGCGCGATCCTGGTCGGCATCGCGGCCGGGGCGGTCGCCGTCTCCGGCATCTCGGCCGCCAGCGAGAACGCGGTACCGGGCGACGCCCTGTACGGCATGAAGCGCTCCACCGAACGCGCCCAGCTCGCCCTGGCCAGCTCGGACGTCAGCCGGGGGCAACTCTTCCTCGACTTCGCCCGGACCCGGCTCGACGAGGCGGCCACGCTCCGCGACGACGCGACCGGGTTCGGCGCGGTGCTCGACGACATGGACGCCGACACCCGCCAGGGCGTACGACTGCTCACCGGCGGTGCCGTGCAGCACGGCGATCCGGCGGCGCTGGACGCGGTGAACACCTTCGTCAGCGGGCAGCGCCGGGCGGTCGGCGGCCTGCTCGACGGGGCCGGCTCCGCCGAACGGGAACGCACCAGGCAGTCCCTCGCCCTGCTCGACGCCATCCGCCGGCGCTCCGACGCGCTGCGTACCGCGCTCGCCTGCGCGCTGCCCGCCCCGGTCGGCAGCGACGCCCTCGGCCCGGTGCCCGGCACCTGCCCGACCGACCGCTGACCGGCGACGGAGCCGCACGCCACACTTCCCGTGCCGACCGGCCGGCCACGGTCCGCGCCCGGACTAGGCTCGATCATGAAGGGTCGCTCGTCGGAGGGGAGGCGCCATGGCCGGCACCCGAAGGGTCACGGTCAGCACCGACGCCCACGGACACACCACCGGATGGGCGGACGCGACGGCCGTCGGGCCCACGCCGACCGACCCCCGCGCCGCCGCGTTCTTCGACGTCGACAACACGATGATGCGCGGCGCGTCGATCTACTGGTTCGCCCGGGGGCTCGCCGCCCGCCGCTACTTCACCACCGGCGACCTGGCCCGGTTCGCCTGGCAGCAGGCCCGGTACCGGGTGCTGGCCACCGAGCACGCCGGCGACATGTCACAGGCCCGGGAGGCCGCCCTCGCCTTCGTCGAGGGCTGGCGGGTCGGTGACGTCGAACGGCTCGCCGAGGAGATCTTCGACGAGTTGATGGCGCCCCGGATCTGGGCCGGCACCCGTCGGCTCGCCCAGCGGCACCTCGACGCCGGGCAGCGGGTCTGGCTGGTCAGCGCCGCGCCGGTGGAGATCGGCCGGGTGATCGCCGCCCGACTCGGCCTGACCGGTGCGATCGGCACCGTCGCCGAGGTGGTCGACGGGGCGTACACCGGTCGGCTGGTGGGCGAGCTGATGCACGGGCCGGCCAAGGCCGAGGCGGTCACCCAGCTCGCCACGGTCGAAGGGCTCGACCTTCCCCGCTGCACCGCCTACAGCGACTCCAGCAACGACCTGCCGATGCTCACCACCGTGGGACGCGCGGTGGCGGTCAACCCGGACGGCGCGTTGCTGCGGGTGGCCCGGGAACGGGGCTGGGAGGTGCGGGACTTCCGCACCGGTCGCCGGGCCGCGCGGATCGCCGTACCGTCGACGGCCGCGCTCGGATTGCTGGCCGGCGCGGTCTCCGCCGGTCGGGCACTGCACCGACGCCGCCGCCCGGCCTGACCCGGGCCACCGCGTCGCCCGGGCTCCGGGGAGCGGTCAGGGTCCGAACGGGTCGGGGCGGCGTTCCAGGAGCTGGTGCAGGGTCTGCTGGATGGTCTCCCGGACCTGGTCGGCGAGGTTGAACACGACCAGCGGGTCGTCGGCCGAGTCGGTCAGGTGCGCGGTCGGGATCGGCGGGCAGAACTCGATCAGCCACTTGCTCGGCAGCGGCACCATGCCCAGCGGCCCCAGCAACGGGAACGTCGGGGTGACCGGGAAGTAGGGCAGCTTGAGCAGCCGGGCCAGCGGCTTGATGTCGGCGAGCATCGGATAGATCTCCTCGCCGCCGACGATGGCGACCGGGACGATCGGGGTACCGGTGCGCAACGCCGCCGAGACGAAACCACCCCGACCGAAGCGTTGCAGCTTGTAGCGGTCGGAGTAGAGCTTGCCGATGCCCTTGAACCCCTCCGGGAAGACGCCCACCAGCTCGCCGTTGCCGAGCAGCCGCTCGGCGTCCGGGTTGCAGGCGACCGTACCGCCGGTCTTGCGGGCCAACTCGGAGACGACGGGCATCCGGAAGACCAGGTCCGCGCCGAGCAGCCGCAGGTAGCGGTGGGCGGGATGCTGGTCGTGCAGGGCCGCGGAGAGGATCAGCGCGTCCAGGGCCACCGTGCCGGAGTGGTTGCCGACCACCAGGCCGGCGCCGTCTGCGGGTACGTGTTCCAGGCCGGTGACCTCGGTACGGAACCAGTCGCGGTAGAGCAGCCGCAGCAGCGGGTGGAAGACCGTCCCGGTCAGCTCCGGGTCGAAGCCGAACTCGTCCACCTCGTACTGGCCGGACAGGCGGCGGCGCAGGAACGCCAGCCCGGAGGCGACCCGACGGTCCCACTGGTCACCGGGCCGCTCCACCCCCGGCGAGCGCCCACCCGCCGGACCGGAGCCGGCCGGATCGGAGGCGGCCGGGGTGGGACGGGGCGTCGCGGGGACGGTCGGGTCGGGGCCCGAGCCGTTGCGCGAGGCAAGGGCGGGTGGCGTGGTGAGCCGACGGTGGCCGTTCTGCGCGGTCACGTACGGTCCCGGACGGCGGAGCGGACCTGCCGGATGCTCTCCAGCACCGCCTGCTCGGCGGCGGCGAGCCGGTCCGGGGTGACCACCACCCCGCCGTGATGGGCCCGGATGAAGTCGTCGAACGCCGCCGCCGTGGTACGCGGGGTGAAGCCGTACTCCCTGGTCAGTCGGCGGGTGTCGACCACCCGGCCGTGCACGATCAGGTCGACCTGGTCGAGGCCGTAGCGGCCGAAGCCGAGGTTACGGGCGATCGCGGCGGCCCCGGACAGCCCCGGCTCCCACACCGGTACGGCCACCCGGCCGGCCCGACGGATCGCCTGGGACAGCGAGAGCACCCCCGGCCCGGCCACGTTGTACGTGCCCGGGTGGTCCTCGGCGACGGACCGGTGCAGCACCTCCAGGGCGTCG
Organism: Micromonospora sp.; assembly: GCF_048594385.1. NCBI lineage: Bacteria > Bacillati > Actinomycetota > Actinomycetes > Micromonosporales > Micromonosporaceae > Micromonospora > Micromonospora sp. The sequence continues at coordinate 12,902 of NZ_JBMDWU010000436.1, forward strand.
TCGAAGTGCACGAACTGGAGCCGGGGGTCACGGCCGAAGACGGTGGGCACCACCGGCCGGGAGAAGTAGCGGGTGAGCGTGGTGTCGGCGGTGGAGCCGATGAACGGGGCGAACCGCAGCACCGTCGCGGTCACGTCGGGCCGACGGCGGCGGAAGCCGCGCACGTACCCCTCGATGTCGAGGATGTCGCGGCCGAAACCGCCGCGCGGCACCTCACGGGGCTCGGTCTCCTCGGTGAAGACCGCCGGGTCGCGGAAGGACGCGCCGTAGGCGGCGGTCGACGACCGGACCACCAGCTTGCGCAGCCGGGGCGCCCGCTGGCAGGCGGCGAGCAGCTGCATGGTGCCGATGACGTTCTGTTCCTTCATCGCCCCCCGACCGCCGTGCTGCGGGTCGGGGGCGGTGACCAGGGCGAGGTGGACCACGGCGGCGACGTCGAGGTCGGCCAGCAGCCCGCCGAGCGAGTCGAGGTCCAGCCGGATGCGTTCCACCCGGTCAAGCAGGCCGGCGAACTCGGGGCCGGGGGTGGCCGGGTCGATGCCGATCACCCGTTCGATCCGGGGGTCGGCGGCGAGCCGGGCGGCGACGTGCGCGCCGAGGTAGCGACCGACCCCGGTCACGACGACGACCCCCGGAGCACCTGAGGTGCCACCGGGGGTCATCGTGCACGCCCTGACCGGCAGGAGTGATCGAGCCGGGATGTCCGCGGCCTGATCACCTGAGCCTCCGGGGGTCGACAGTTGGCAAGTGGTACCGGACGCCGGGGGTGACCCGGCGTCGGTCACTTGCCGAGACGGCGACGCTGGACGCGGGTCTTGCGCAGCAGCTTGCGGTGCTTCTTCTTAGCCATGCGCTTGCGACGCTTCTTGACCACCGAGCCCATGCGACAGCCTTTCAATGCAACGTTCGGGACGGACCCTCGGCGTCGAGATGGTGACGCCGGTGGCCGCTTTACGGACAACGGACCTGGACCAGCCTGGTGGCGTCGGGGCGCACCGGCGCACGGTCAGATCGGGCTCCAGGGTAGCCGGAGAGCGTCAGCAGGACCAACGCGCCCCCGTCGATGCCCGTTACGTCGCGATCGGCGGGGTCAGGCGGTCTCCTGGAACGCCCCCCGCAGATAGTCGTGCACCGCGTGCTCGGGCACCCGGAACGACCGGCCCACCCGCACGGCGGTGAGTTCACCGCTGTGCACCAGGCGGTAGACCGTCATCTTGGAGACCCGCATCACCGAGGCGACCTCGGCGACCGTGAGGAACCTGACGTCCGACAGCCGACCGTCGGAGGACTGCGACCCGGCCATGGCTCACCCGACCCATCCCATGCCCGGCGCGCGCCACCCGACGGAGCTCCCGTACGGGCCGGCAACGCGCGTGTTACCAGTACGGTAGCGGGGCGGCTGTGACCTGCGCGATCCCTTCCCACAACTGATCGCGCTCCAGGCGTCGTTCACCCGGTCGTGACCTGGTGTTCCCCGGTGGCCTACTTCTTCGAGGCCAGGGCCCGGCCGAAGAAGACCAGGTTCGCGGGGCGCTCGGCGAGACGGCGCATCAGGTAGCCGTACCAGTCCTCCCCGTACGGCAGGTAGGTGCGCACCGTGTAGCCCTCGCCGGCCAGCCGGGCCTGCTCCTCGGGGCGGATGCCGTACAGCATCTGGAACTCGAACTCGCCGGGGCCCCGGTCGAACCAGCGGGCCCGGTCCTCGCCGATGGCGATCAGGCGCGGGTCGTGGGTGGCCAGCATCGGGTAGCCCGCCCCGGACATCAGCACGTTGAGGCAGCGCACGTACGACTTGTCCACCTCCCGGGCCGACTGGTACGCCACCGACTCCGGCTCGGCGTACGCGCCCTTGCACAACCGGACCCGCGACCCGGCACCCGCCAGCTCCCGGCAGTCCGACTCGGTGCGCCGCAGGTACGCCTGGAGCACCGCTCCTGTCGACGGGTGGTCCTTGCGCAGCTTGACCAGCGTGTCCAGGGTCGAGTCGGTGGTGGTGTGGTCCTCCATGTCCAGGGTGACCGTGGTGCCCGCCTCGTCGGCCGCCACGCAGATCGCCCGCGCGTTGTCGTAGGCGAGCTGCTCGTCGAAGCGCTGACCGAGGGCGGAGAGCTTCACGCTCACCTCGGCGGCCGGGGTGAGCCCGGCGGCGTCGAGCGCCCGCAGCAGGGCGAGGTACTCGTCCCGGGTCGCGGTGGCCTGGTCGGGGGTGACGGTGTCCTCGCCGAGGTTGTCGAGGGTGACCCGGAGGCCGTCGGCGACGAGTTCGCGGGTGGCGCGTAACGCGTCGTCGGTGCCGGTGCCGGCGACGAACCGGCGGACGACGTCCCGGGTGAACGGGGCCGTCGCGACGAGCCGCTCGACCTGGGATGACCGGGAGGCGGCGAGGATGACGGAACGGAGCATGAGCCGAGCGTAACGCCCGACCGTGCGGCCGCGCCCGGCGGCGGGGCGGACCGGTTCCGGCGGCCGGGCGGACCGGTTCCGGCCACGGCAGCGGGCCGGTCAGGGGACGCGCCGGTGGCGTGGATCAGTTACAACCATGAACGTGGAACGACACCCCCGCCGCCGGCTGCGGTCGGCCTCCGTGCAGCTCGGCGCGCTCACCGCGCTGGCACTCGCCCTCTCCGGCTGCAACCTCACCTCCGACGACGACGATGACGACTGCGCCCTCGGGCCGGTCGGTGGCGGGGACACCGTGGCGCTCGCCATGCAGGTGCCGACCGTGGGCATCGACCCCCGGGCCGCCGCGCCGGACCCGGTGGCCGGCGCGCTGCCGGAGCGCGGCGGATTCGGCACCCATCTCGCCTCCTGCGGCGGCTGACGGTGCGCCGGGAGCGGGTCACCCCCCGACCGGACTTCGACGCGGTGATCCGTACCCAGGGCCTGGTGTACGTCGACACCGAACTGCCCGACGGCGAGATCATGTCGTACTGGGACGAGTCCGCCGCGTACGCCTTCGACCTCGACGAGGTGCTGCGGCTGGAGGAGGCGACCGAGGAGCTGCACCGGATGTCGGTGGCCGCCGCCGAGCACGTGGTGGCCCGCAACCGGTACGCCGAGTTCGGCATCCCCGCGTGGGCGGCGCAGGCGGTCGCCCGGTCGCTGCACGAGCGCCCGCCCACCCTGTACGGCCGGTTCGACCTGGCCTACGACGGCACGTGGCCGCCGAAGCTGCTGGAGTACAACGCCGACACCCCGACCGCCCTGGTCGAGGCGAGCATTGTGCAGTGGTACTGGCTGGAGGACACCCGGCCCGACGCCGACCAGTGGAACAGCCTGCACGAGCGGCTGGTCGGGGCGTGGGCCAAGATCGGGGCGGGGCTGCACGACCGGCGGGTGCACGTGTGCTGGTCCAACGAGGAGGAGTCGGGCGAGGACCAGATCACCGCCGGCTACCTGGCCGAGACGGCCCGGCAGGCCGGGCTGGACGTGACCCTGCTGCCGATCCAGCACGTCGGCTGGGACGGCCGGCGCTTCGTCGACGCCGCCGACCGGCCGGTCACCACCTGCTTCAAGCTCTACCCGTGGGAGTGGATGCTGGCCGAGCCGTACGGCCGACCGGCGCTGGAGCCGGGCACCCCGACCACCTGGATCGAACCGGCCTGGAAGCTGCTGCTGTCGAACAAGGCGCTGCTGGCCGTGCTCTGGGAGCTGTTCCCCGGGCACGAGTACCTGCTGCCGGCGTACCTGGACTCGCCACGTGGGATGCCGGAGTACGTGGCGAAGCCGCTGCTCGGCCGCGAGGGTGGTTCGGTACGCATCGTGACCGGCGACACGGAGATCAGCAATCCCGGGATCTATGGCGACGAGGGTTTCTGCTATCAGGAGTTCCGGCCGTTGCCGCAGTTCGACGGGGGCCGAATGGTGCTGGGTAGCTGGATCGTCGACGGCGAGTCGGCAGGCGTCGGCATCCGGGAGAGCGAGAGTCTGATCACCGACGGTTACGCGCGCTTCCTGCCGCACTACATCGACGCGCCGCGTGCCGCGTGAGTCGTCTACCGTTGGTCGGGTGAACTTCGACGCGTACGCCAGGACCGGGGTTGACCTCGTCAACGCCCACCTGGACGACCTCGACGACCTGCGGGCCCTCATTCCGGACGAGAACGCGTGGATGCGCGACGAGGTGGCCGACCGGGACCTGGCGGTCTTCCGACGGGCGCAGAAGCGGTTGCGCGACGTCTTCGAGTACGGCACCTCGGGGCGCGACGCCCAGGCGGTGGCCGAACTGAACGCGCTGCTGGAGGCGTTCCCGGTGCAGCCGCGCATCTCCGGCCACGACTCCAGCGACTGGCACATGCACGTGACCAGCCGGGGCGCGTCGGTCAGCGCCGAATACCTGGCCGGGGCGGCGTGGGGCCTGTCGGTGTGGCTCTGCGAGTACGGCAGCGCCCGGTTCGGGGTCTGCGCCGACGAACGTTGCGGCAACGTCTACCTGGACACCTCGTCGAACTGCTGCCGCCGGTTCTGCTCGGAGCGCTGCGCCACCCGCTCGCACGTGGCCGCCCACCGCGCCCGCAAGCGCGCCGCCGAACAACCCACCCTCACCCCGGTCCCCTGACCCCTCCCCCGCGCTCAGGCGTTGAGGGGGGTGGGGGCGGTTAGGTGGGCGCGGGCGAAGGCCAGGGATTCGCGGAGGTCGGACTCGCGGACGGCGCGGCTCTTGGCGCCCCGGGTGGTCACCTCCACCGCGACCGAGCCGGTGAAGCCGCGTCCGGCCAGGGAACGCAGCAGCTCGGCGCAGGGCTGGGTGCCCCGGCCGGGCACCAGGTGCTCGTCGCGGCCCTCCCCGGTGCCGTCGCCGAGGTGGACGTGGGCCAGGCCGGTGCCCATCCGGTCGGCCATCGCCAGCGGGTCGCTGTGCGACGCGGCGCAGTGCGACAGGTCGAGGGTGTACGCGGGGTAGCCGACCTCGGTCGGGTCCCAACCGGGCACGTACGGCACGAACTGCCGGCCGGCCATCCGCACCGGGTACATGTTCTCCACCGCGAAGTGCAGCCCGGTGAACCGGTCGGCGACGGTGTGCAGCCCGTCGGCGAAGTTGCGGGCGTAGTCGCGCTGCCAGGTGAACGGCGGGTGCACCACCACCGTGGGTGCCTCCAGCGTGTCGGCCAGCTCGGCGGCCCGCCGCAGCCGCTCCCACGGGTCGGGGCTCCACACCCGCTGGGTGACCAGCAGGCAGGGGGCGTGCACGGACAGCACCGGGACGCCGTAGTGCTTGGCGAGGCCGCGCAGCGCCCCGGCGTCCTGGCTGACCGCGTCGGTCCAGACCATCACCTCGACCCCGTCGTAGCCGAGTGCCGCGGCGAGCTGGAACGCCGCCGCGGTCCGCTCAGGAAAGACCGAGGAACTGGACAGGAGCACCGGGACGCGGGAAGTCACATCCCCGAGGGTAACCGGGGCCGCCACCACAGTTCCGGACGAGCAGCAGCAAAAGCCGCGCAACGACCGGCGTACGTCACATCGGTTCGAGCTGATCCAACCGTCTGAGGATGACGCCCTCACGCAGCGCCCACGGGCAGATATCCACCGCCGGCACGTCGAGCCGGCGCAGCACCGCCTCGGCCACCACCGCCCCGGCCAGCAGCTGGTGGGCCCGGCCGGCACTCACCCCCTCCAGCTCGGGTAGCTGGGCCGGCGGGATGTGCCGGACGAACCCCAGCACCTGCCGCAGCCCCGTGCGGGTGAGGCTGCGCCGCGCCCACAGGCCCGCCGAGGAGGGGGCCGCCCCGGCCAGCCGGGCCAGTGTCCGGAAGGTCTTCGAGGTGGCGACCGGCCGCTCCCAGCCCACCCCGGCCAGTTTCTCCACCACCGGGTCGAGCTGCGCGTCGACGTACTCCCGCAGCTCCTCGACGGCCTCTGCGGTCGGTGGGGTCAGCCCGGACGGGTCGACGTGCAGCCGGTCCCGGCTCAACCGGCCGGCCCCCAACGGCAGCGACACCGCCACCTCCGGGTCCTCGTCGATGCCGGCGGCCAACTCCAGCGAGCCGCCGCCGATGTCCATCGCCAGCAACCGCCCCGCCGACCAGCCGAACCAGCGCCGGACCGCGAGGAACGTCGCCCGCGCCTCGTCCGCACCGGAGAGCACCTCCAGCCGTACGCCGGTCTCCTCCCGCACCCGGGTCAGCACCTCGGCCGCGTTGGTGGCGTCGCGCACCGCGCTGGTCGCGAAGGCCAGCAGGTCGTCGGCGGCCAGCGCGGTGGCCGATGCCCGGGCCGCCCCGACCGCCCCGACCAGCCCGTCGGCACCGGCCCGGGTGAGTGCGCCGTCCGGGCCGATCTGCTCGGCCAGCCGCAGCACCGCCTTCTCGGAGTGCGCCGCCCACGGGTGAGCGCCGTGGTGGGCGTCGACCACCAGCAGATGAACCGTGTTGGAACCGACGTCGAGCACACCCAGCCGCATGGGAAGACCCTAGGGCCACCGGGTTTCGGTGGCACGCCGGCCGGCCGCACCGGGCGCGCGTACGCTGGGCCGGGTGACGAGCCAGGTGGAGCTGCACGTGCTGGTGGACGACCCCGGCGACCCCCGCAGCCGGGAGGTCGGGCTGGATTTCCCCCGGGAGTGGATCGAGTTCGTCGACCCGGCCGACGAGCGGCACCTGGTGCGCGCCGACCTCACCTGGCTGCTGTCCCGCTGGACGTGCGTGTTCGGCCGGGGCTGCCACGGCATCGTCGCCGGCCGGGCCGCCGACGGCTGCTGCTCGCACGGCGCGTTCTTCACCGACACCGACGACGAGAAGCGGGTCCGGGCGGCCGTCAAGCGGCTCACCCCGCAGACCTGGCAGCACTTCCGCAAGGGTACGAAGAACTGGACCGCGACCGACACGATCGACGGCAAGAACCCGGCCCGACGGACCGCCACCCGGGGCGAGGACGCCCCGTGCGTGTTCCTCAACGACGCCGACTTCCCCGGTGGGGGCGGGTGCGCGCTGCACGGCCAGGCGCTGCGCGACGGCGTGCACCCGCTGGAGTACAAGCCGGACGTCTGCTGGCAGTTGCCGATCCGCCGGGACCAGGAGTGGACCACCCGCCCCGACGACACCAAGGTGCTGGTGTCGACGCTCGCCGAGTTCGACAGGCGGGGCTGGGGCGCAGGCGGGCACGACCTGGACTGGTGGTGCACCTCGTCGACCGACGCGCACGTCGGCACCGAGCCGATGTACCTGTCGTACGGCCCGGAGCTGACCGCGCTGGTCGGCGCGCCCGCGTACGCGAGGCTGGCCGAGCTGTGCGCGGCCCGGCTGGGCCAGGGCCAGATCGCCCCGCACCCGGCCAGCCCGCAGGGGTGAACGGTGTGCCGGCCTACGGCTCGAACTTGTAGCCCAGCCCGCGCACGGTGACGATGAACCGGGGCGCGGACGGCTCCGGTTCGATCTTGGAACGCAGCCGCTTGACGTGCACGTCGAGGGTCTTGGTGTCCCCGACGTAGTCGGCCCCCCAGACCCGGTCGATGAGCTGCCCCCGGGTGAGCACCCGGCCGGCGTTGCGCAGCAGCAGTTCCAGCAGCTCGAACTCCTTGAGCGGGAGCTGCACGGCCGCCCCGTCGACGGTCACCCCGTGCCGTTCGATGTCCATCCGGACCGGGCCGGCGGCAAGCGTCGGGGCCCCCGACTCGGTCACCTCGGGGCTCTGCCGGCGCAGCACCGCCCGGATCCGGGCCACCAGCTCCCGGGGCGAGTACGGCTTGGTCACGTAGTCGTCGGCGCCGATCTCCAGCCCGACCACCTTGTCGATCTCACTGTCCCGGGCGGTCACCATGATGATCGGCACGTGCGAGCGCTGCCGCAGCTGCCGGCAGACCTCCGTCCCGGACATCTCCGGGAGCATCAGGTCGAGCAGCACGATGTCCGCGCCGGTCCGGTCGAACTCGGTGAGGGCGGAGGTGCCCGTCGCGGCGACGGAGACCTCGAAACCCTCCTTGCGGAGCATGTACGACAGGGCGTCGGAGAACGACTCCTCGTCCTCGACCACCAGTACGCGGCTCAACGGGGTGTTTCCTTTCCTACGGTCAGGCCCGGCGCAGGGTCGGTCGGGCCGGGCTCGATACCAGCGGACGGCAGTAGCGACTCCAGGGCGTCCGGAGGGCTGGCGGGTAGCCGGAGGGTGAACGTCGACCCCCCACCCAGGGTGCTCGCCACCTCCACCCGGCCGCCATGGTTGCTGGCGATGTGTTTGACGATGGCCAGGCCGAGGCCGGTGCCACCGGTGGCGCGGGAGCGGGCCTGGTCGGCCCGGTAGAACCGTTCGAAGATCCGGTCGACGTCGGTGGGGGCGATGCCGATGCCCTGGTCGGTGACGGAGACCGTGACGTGGTCGTCGTCGGCCCGGGTGACGACCCGCACGGTGGTGTCCTCGCCGGAGTAGGTGATCGCGTTCTCCACCAGGTTGGACACGGCGGTGGCGAGCTGACTGTCGCTGCCGTACGCGGTCAGGCCCCGCTGTCCTTCGGTGACCACCTGGACCCGGCGGGCGGTGGCCGAGGTGCGGGTCCGGTCGAGCACCTCGGCGATCACCCAGTCGACCGCGACGGGTTCCGGCGCGGGTTGCGGCTCGGCGCCCTGGAGCCGGGTCAGCTCCAGCAGCTCCTGCACCAGCCGGCCGAGCCGGGTCGACTCGTGCTGGATGCGCTCGGCGAACCGGCGGGCGGCCAGCATGTCCTCGGAGAGGTCGGGTGCACCGTCGGCCGGCTCGGTGGCGTCGACGAGCGCCTCGGCGAGCAGTTGCAGCGCCCCGATCGGGGTCTTCAGCTCGTGGCTGACGTTGGCCACGAAGTCCCGCCGGACCCGGGCCAGCCGGTGTGACTCGGTCACGTCGGCGGCTTCGACGGCGATGTACCCGCCACCGATGCCCATCGCCCGCAGGTGCACGCCGAGCGGGTTCTCCCCGGCGTTGTCGCGGCCACGGGGCAGGTCCAGCTCGATCTCGCGTCGCACCCCGGTCCGCCGGACCTGTCCGGCGAGGGTACGGATCAGCGGGTGGGCCGCGATGGAGCCGGGGGTGGCGCCGGTACGGAGCAGTCCCATCGCCCGGGCTGCCGGGTTCACCAGCACCGGTACGTCGTCCGGGCCGAGCACCACGACGCCGGCGCGCAGCGAGTCGATGGTCTTGCGGCCGAGCCCGCTGAGCCCGCCGGACTGGTCGTCGGGAATCGCACGCCTCCCCAGGTTCCCGTGGGGGCCCTCGCCCCCGGGCGACGCCGCACGGCGTCGCCAGGTCTGGACGGGACGCGCCAGCAGCAGCCCGGCGACCAGTCCGGTCACCAGGGCCACCACGATCGCCACCGCCCATTCCACCCGGCGATCGTAGGGTCATTGTTAACCTGGCTATCGCCCATAACAGGACGAACCACACTCGCTTTGGCAGAAATTCACTCCCGGGCCCCGCGTCGTTCATCCGGGTTCATCTGGGCTCCCGTCACCCCCGCCTACGGTGGGTCGCGCACCTGCTCAACCCGTACGCCAACGGTCCCCGCGACCACCGGCGGCACCGACCCCAGGAAGTGACGATGCGCGACGAGTTCCGGGCCGACCTGCAGATCGTCAGCCAACTGCTGGTGGACATGGCCGACGGCGTACGCGCCGCGATGCGCCAGGCCACCCGCGGCCTGCTGACCGCCGACCGCGAGGCGTCCGAGGCCGTGATCGCGCGGGACGCCGAGATCGACGACCTCTACCAGCACGTCGAGGAGCGGGTCTGTGACCTGCTCGCCCGCCAGGCGCCGGTCGCCTCCGACCTGCGCGCGATGATCACCGCGCTGCACGTCGCGGCCGACCTGGAGCGGATGGGCGACCTGGCCGACCACGTGGCGAAGACCGCGCTGCGCCGGCACCCCTCCCCGGCGGTGCCGGCCGAGCTGCGGCCCGTCTTCACCGACATGGCCTCGGTCGCCGACCGGATGGCCGAGAAGATCGCCAAGGTGCTGGCCACCCCCGACGCCGACATCGCCGCCGAACTGGACCGCGACGACGACGTCATGGACGACCTGCACAAGAGCCTGTTCGGCATGCTGCTCGGCGACGAGTGGCCGTACGGGGTGGAGACCGCCATCGACGCCACCCTGCTCGGCCGGTTCTACGAGCGGTTCGCCGACCACGCGGTCAACGCCGGTGAGCGGGTGGTCTACCTGATCACCGGGGAGACCACCCCCGCCGCCGGCTGACCCGCACCGCCCGACGACGGCGAAGGGCTCCCGGCCCGGCGATCTCCGCCGGGCCGGGAGCCCTGTCGTCAGCTCAGCGGCCCTGGTTGGCGACGGCGGCGGCGGCCTCCTTGGCGGCGGCCGGGTCGAGGTAGGTCCCGCCCAGGGTGAGCGGGCGCAGCTGCGGGTCGAGGTCGTAGCGCAGCGGGATGCCGGTGGGGATGTTCAGCTTGGCGATCGCCTCGTCGGAGATCTGGTCGAGGTGCTTGACCAGGGCGCGCAGCGATTTGCCGTGCGCCGCCACCAGCACGGTGCGGCCGGCGAGGATGTCCGGCACGATCGAGTCGTACCAGTACGGGAGCATCCGCGCCACCACGTCCTTGAGGCACTCGGTGCGCGGCATCAGCTCGGTCGGCAGCAGCGCGTACCGCGGGTCACCGACCTGGGAGAACTCGTCGTCGTCGGCGATCGGCGGCGGCGGCGTGTCGTACGAGCGACGCCAGAGCATGAACTGCTCCTCGCCGTACTCGTCCAGGGTCTGCTTCTTGTTCTTGCCCTGCAGGGCGCCGTAGTGCCGCTCGTTGAGCCGCCACGACCGGCGCACCGCGATCCAGTGCCGGTCGGCGGCGTTCAGCGCCAGCTCGGCGGTGCGGATCGCCCGGCGCATCACGCTGGTGTGCACCACGTCCGGCAGCAGGTCGTGCTCGCGCAGCAGTTCGCCGCCGCGGCGCGCCTCCGCCTCACCCTTGGCGGTCAGGTCGACGTCGACCCAGCCGGTGAAGAGGTTCTTCGCGTTCCAGTCGCTCTCGCCGTGCCGCAGCAGGACCAGCGTCCCGACGGTGGGCCCCTCGCTCGCAGTCATGCCGATCATCCTGCCGCACGGCGTCCGGGGACACGCGGGCGGTGGTGGTGACGACCACCACGTGGAAAAACGGATGACCGGTGTCCGCCCCCGGAACTAGGTTGTAAGGCGCTTCAAGGACAGCGGTCATTACCTGAGCGGGGGCGCGGGCGTGCGGACGGTACGGGGTTGGTTCCGGGAGACCACAGGCGGGCTACCGAGGACCTTCTGGTACCTCTGGACGGGCACCCTGATCAACCGGCTCGGCTCGTTCGTGCTGGTCTTCCTCGCCATCTACCTGACCCAGGCCCGCCACTTCTCGGCCGCCCAGGCCGGCCTGGTGATGGGCCTGTGGGGGGTCGGCGGCGCGGTCGGCACCACCGTGGGCGGCACCCTGGTCGACCGGTGGGGACGGCGGCCCACCCTGCTCACCGCCCACCTGGGCGCGGCCACCATGATGCTGACGCTCGGCTTCGCCCGGCCGCTCTGGGCGGTCGCGGTGGGCGCGCTGCTGCTCGGCACGTTCGCCGAGGCCGCCCGGCCGGCCTTCGGGGCCATGATGATCGACGTGGTGCCGGAACGGGACCGGCTGCGCGCGTTCTCGCTCAACTACTGGGCGATCAACCTGGGCTTCGCCTGCGCCGCCGTGCTCGCCGGCCTCGCCGCCGAGGCCGGCTACCTGCTGCTGTTCGTGGTCGCCGCGGCCACCACCCTGGTCACCGCGCTGATCATCTTCGTCAAGGTCGGCGAGACCCGCCGCGCCCCGACGACCAGCGCCGTCAAGGGTGGCACGAGCGGCCCGCCCCGGGTGGGTGCGCTGCGCACCATCGCCGCCGACCGGGTGTTCCTGGGGTTCGTCGTGCTCAACCTCTTCGGCGCGCTGGTCTTCCTCCAGCACATCTCGATGCTGCCGATCGCGATGGGCGACGCCGGTCTGTCCCCCGCCACCTACGGCTCGGTGATCGCGCTCAACGGGGTGCTGATCGTGGTGGGGCAGCTCTTCGTCCCCCGGCTGATCCGTGGGCGGAGCCGGTCGCACGTGCTCGCCCTCGCCTCGGTGGTGATGGGGGTCGGCTTCGGGCTGACCGCGTTCGCCGACGCCGCCTGGTTCTTCGGGCTGACCGTGCTGATCTGGACGCTCGGCGAGATGCTCAACTCCCCGTCCAACGCCACCCTGATCGCCGAACTCTCCCCGGCCGAGCTACGGGGCCGCTACCAGGGTGTCTTCTCGCTGTCCTGGCAGGTGGCCGGGGCGGTCGCCCCACTGCTCGGCGGACTGGTCCGGGAACACGCCGGCAACGCCACGCTCTGGCTGGGCTGCGCCGCGATCGGCGTGGCGACCGCGCTGGCCCACCTGCTCTCCGGGCCGGCCCGGGAACGCCGGGCGACCCGCCTGCGCCGCCCCGAGGTTCCCGTCGTGCCGGTCACCGCCGTCGGACCGCCGGCCCCGCAGTCGGCCGAGGCTGCCGCGACCGCACCCGCCGAGCCGGTCCCGGCCCGCACCCCCGCCTGAGTACGCCCCCACCGCGCCTGCGGTGGCACCGGTTCAAACGGCAGAGCGCCCACCGGCGACCGATGGTCGCGGTGGGCGCTCGTACCGCCTGCCCGGCGGCGGCGGGCGACCCTCACCCCCGTAAGCGTCGCCCGCTCGCGCCGCCGGTTCCCGGGTGGCACCGTCCCCCAACGGCGTGACCCACCCGATTGCGTCTCGCTCGGTGCACGGATCTGATCGATCCGCCGCTCCCCCGAACGTTTCCGAGCGTGACGCGGTGCAATAAAGTTAGTTCGCCCGGATTCCGGATTCAACCTTCGAGCACTGTCTCGCCGGTCACAACACCGACCGTCCCCGCTCCGGTGCTCCTGTTCCGGGCTCCGTGACTGCCAACACGCGGCTACCCGGCAGCCATTCCGGTAAACCCCTCAGCCGTCTTCCCGATCGGGTGACTCGGTCCGGAAGAAGTTGCTCGGCCGGCCGTCGCGCAACTGCTCCTGGAAGATCAGGTTCAGCTTGCGCGAGTCGAACGTCCGGAACCAGTCGTCCCAGGTCACCACCCGCAACCGGCGGCTCTCCCGGTAACCCGGCAGGTCGAAGGTGAGCACCCCCGGCCGGCCGTTGCGCTCGGTACCGGCGATGGTCGCCGGCTTGGCGCCCCGGGCCGCGGCCCAGTTCCGGATCACCTGGTGGTTGGTGGTCACCAGGCTGCGCCCGGGACGTTCCGGACGGTCCGCCGGAGACGTGATGAGCTGCGCGGAGCGCACCGAACGGGAGGTGGACCGGCCGGTGCGCACGCCCGTGGCGCGGGCGGCCTTCGCCGGCGTCGCCTTCGCCCGCGTACGCGACGGATTGGCCTTCGCGGCCCCGGCCGTGCTCCGGCGGGCGGGTGCCCGGCCGGACGGGCCGGTGCTGCGGCGGGCGGCGCCGCCGGCCCGTCCCTCCGCGCGCAACGTCCGCGCGAGCGCCTTCACCAGTTCCGGCTTACGCAACGCGGAGATCCCGGAGACCCCCCGCCGACGCAACTGACCCCGGATCTCGTCGACCCTCATCCGGGAGATCTCCGACTCGGAGATGCCCGGCGTGTTCGGGGTCCGGTTGCCGGCCTGACGCGTGGTCCCGGTCGCCGTCGCGCCGCGACCTGAGCTGTTCCGCTGAGCCATGACACGCTCCTCGACAGTCCGTCCTCGGCCTGCGGCGGGTCCCACACTGCCGCGCCGCAGCGCTGCGGCATACCCGTCAGGACCGGTCCGAACCTCCGGCGGACGGGGTGAACAGGTGGGCGAAGGCGGCCAGGTTCGCGGTCGACTCGCCCCGCTTGACCCGCCACTCCCACTCCCGGCGGATGGAACTGCCGAACCCGATCTCCAGCATGGTGTCGAAGGACTCGTCGGCGTAGCTGAGCACCGCGCCGAGCAGCCGGTCCAGCTCGTCGGCGTCGACGGCGGACGGGTTGACCCGCCCGGTGAGGTAGACGTCGCCGACCGCGTCGATCGAGAACGCCACCCCGTACATCCGGGCGTTGCGTTGCAGCAGCCACGCCCACAGCTCCTCGCGCCGCTCGTCGGGCTGGCGCATCACGAACGCCTCGACCCGCAGCGCGTGCTCGCCGACGATGAGGTTGCAGATCGTCTTGAGCTTGTGGGTGCCGGGCAGGGTGACCGCGTACGAGCCCTCGCCGGTGGCTTCCCAGTCCAGTTCCCGTTCGGTGCAGACCGCCTCGATCAGGGCCGCCAGCTCGCTCTTCGCGCTCATCGGACCCACTCTACGGCCGCCGTGGCCGCCCCACCCGGCGACGAGGGGCGGGGCACCCGGTCACCAGGAGCCGGTGAGCGCCGGACCGTCGGCCAGCCGGGCCGCCAGCCGCTCCCGGTGCCCGGTGACCGCCTCGCCGTAGACGGCGAGCAGCCCGGAGACGGTGCGCTCCCAGGAGAAGCTGCGGGCGTGCCGGGCGGCCCCCCGACCCAGCGCCTCCCGACCGGCCCGGTCGGGCAGCAGCCGGGCCAGCGTACGGGCCCAGTCGGTCGGATCGTGGCCGTGCACGAGCACGCCGCTGACCTGGTCCCGCACGGCGGTGACCAGGCCACCCACGGCGGCGGCGACCACCGGCGTGCCGCAGGCCTGCGCCTCCAGGGCCACCAGCCCGAAGGACTCGTTGTGCGAGGGCACCGCCACCAGGTCGGCCGCCCGGTAGAGGGCGGGCAGGTCGTCCCCGGTGCGCGGCGGCAGGAAACGCACCCGGTCGGCGACCCCCAACGAACCGGCCAGCTCGATCAGGGAGGTGGGCCGGTCCAGGCCGCTGCCGCTCGGGCCGCCGCAGATCACCACGGTCACCTGGTCGGCGAGGGCCGGGTCGCGTTCGCGCAACGCGGCGACCGCGCGGACCAGCACGTCGGGGGCCTTCAACGGCTGGATCCGGCCGACGAACGCGACGACGTACCCGTCGGTGGGCAGGCCCAGCCGGCGACGGGCGGCGCGGGTCGTGACCTCCCGGTCCCCGGCGACGGGTCGGAACCGCGCCAGGTCAACCCCCGGTTCGACGACCGTCACCCGGGCCGGGTCGGCGGCGTACCTGTCGATCAGGTCGGAGGCCTCCGCCCGGGTGTTCGCGACCAGCCGGTCGGCCTCGGCGACCACCTGTTCCTCGCCGATCACCCGGGCCTTCGGCTCCGGCCGGTCACCGGCGGCGAGCTGGGCGTTCTTCACCTTCGCCAGGGTGTGCGCGGTGTGCACCAGCGGCACCCCCCAGCGCTCCTTGGCCAGCCAGCCGACCTGGCCGGAGAGCCAGTAGTGCGAGTGGATCAGGTCGTAGTGGCCCGGCGGGCGGGCCGCCTCGGCCCGCAGCACCCCGGCGGTGAAGGCACAGAGCTGACCGGGCAGCTCCTCCTTGGTCAGCCCCTCCAGCGGGCCGGAGGTGACGTGCCGGACGTGCACCCCGGGGGCCATCTCCACCACCGGGGGCAGGTCACCGGAGGTGGCCCGGGTGAAGATCTCCACCTCGACGTTCGCCTCGGCGAGCCGGCGGGCGACCTCCAGGATGTAGACGTTCATGCCACCCGCGTCGCCGGTGCCCGGTTGGTGCAACGGTGAGGTGTGCACCGACAGGGTGGCGATCCGGCGGGGCCGCGGCCACGGCAGGGAACCTCGCTGACGACCGACACCGGTGTGCTGATCCGCCACGTCCGCTCCTTCTGTCACGGTTGATGCCGTCCCGCACGACCGGCGCTCCTCGGACAACCTTCGCGCCGGATGCAATCTTCCCCATCGGGCTTCGGAAATGCCTCGCCCCGGGCCGCAGGCGTGACGGACCTCATCACGGGGCCCGGAGCGGCCGGTCACGCCGCCAGGGTGAGAATGACCTGATGACCTCTGTCGCGATCGTCACCGGGGCGTCCAGCGGGATCGGCGCGGCCACCGCCCGCCGGCTCGCCGCCGAGGGTTTCCACGTGCTCGCCGCCGCCCGCCGCACCGACCGGCTCGCCGGTCTGGTCGCCGAGATCGCGGCGGCCGGGGGCAGCGCCACCGCAGTGGCCTGCGACGTCACCTCGGACGAGTCGGTGGCCGAGCTGGCCCGCGCCGCCGCCGACGCCCCCGGCCCGGTCACCGTCCTGGTCAACAACGCCGGCGGGGCGCGTGGGCTGGACCCGGTGGAGACCGGCTCAATCGCCGACTGGCAGTGGATGTACGACGTGAACGTGCTCGGCACGCTGCGGGTCACCCAGGCCCTGCTGCCGGCCCTGGAACGCTCCGGCGCCGGCACGGTCGTGGTGCTCTCGTCCACCGCCGGTTTCACCGTCTACGAGGGCGGCGGCGGATACAGCGCGGCCAAGCACGCGCAGACCGCCGTGGCGGGCACCCTGCGGTTGGAGCTGTGCGGCCGGCCCGTCCGGGTGGTCGAGATCGACCCCGGGATGGTCCGGACGGAGGAGTTCAGCCTGAACCGCTTCGGCGGGGACGCGGCGAAGGCCGACGCCACCTACGCCGGGGTGGCGCAGCCGCTGGTGGCCGACGACGTCGCCGAGTGCGTCGCCTGGTGCGCCACCCTCCCGCACCACGTCAACGTGGACCGTCTGGTGGTCCGCCCGCTGGCCCAGGCCGCCCAGCACAAGGTGCACCGGGTCGGGTCGTGACCCGGGATGGCTGACCGGGGTCGGCAGCGGCCGGTGGGGTTGGTGACCCGGGGGACGACGAACCCGAACCGGCTCCGCCGGGTCGACAACTGGATCGTCGAGACCTGCGGCGACCGGCTACGGGCCGCCGCCGACCCGCTGGTGGTGGACCTCGGTTACGGCGCCACCCCGGTCACCGCCGTCGAGCTGCGCGACCGGCTGGCCGCCCGGGTCCGCGCCGACGTCCGGGTGGTCGGGCTGGAGATCGATCCGGTACGGGTGGCCGCCGCCGCGCCGGCCGCCGACCCACCGGGGTTGACGTTCGCCCGGGGCGGCTTCGAACTGGCCGGGTTGCGGCCCACCGTGGTCCGGGCGTTCAACGTGCTCCGCCAGTACGACGAGAGCGAGGTCGCCGACGCCTGGCGGACGGTCACCGACCGGCTCGCCCCGGGCGGGGTGCTGGTCGAGGGCACCTGCGACGAGCTGGGTCGGCTGGCCGGCTGGCTGCTGATCGACTCCACCGGCCCCCGGACGCTGACCCTGGCCGCCCGGCTGGCCACGCTGGAGAGCCCGGCCCGGTTGGCCGAGCGCCTGCCGAAGGCGCTGATCCACCGCAACGTGCCGGGCGAACGTATCCACGCCCTGCTCCGCGCCCTGGACGACGCCTGGCAGGCAGCCGCCGGGCTGGCCCCGTTCGGTCCCCGCCAACGGTGGCTGACCGCCGTCGACACCCTCCGGTCCACCGGCTGGCCCGTCCTCGACCGCCCGCACCGTTGGCGTCACGGCGAACTCACCCTCCCCTGGCCCACCATCGCCCCCACCTGACCGCCCCACCCGCACCTGCGCGCCCGTGCCCCGCGCCCGCCCGTGCCCCGCGCCTGCCCGTGTTGATCAAGAGCTTTGCGTCAGAATCCACCGCCGGCGTGACGCAAACCTCTTGATCACCCGACCCACCCGGCCCGGCCCGCCCCACCCCGCCGGGGGCGGCACCGGTGATCAAGAGGTTTGCGTCAGCTGGCCGCCCGGGCACGACTCCAACCTCTTGATCACGCCCACCGGCACCGGCCACCTCGGCACCGCG
>NZ_JBMDWU010000437.1:0-39380 GCF_048594385.1 Micromonospora sp.
CCGGCCGTACCGCGCGTCGCCGTACCACCAGGCGGTGGCTGGTCGGCGCGGTCGTCGTACTCGTGGGGTCGCTGGTGTTGTCGGTCTTCGTGGGCGCGAACCCGGTGCCCCCGGCGGACGTCTGGGCGGCGCTGCGGGGCGCGGGCAGCGACACCGCGCAGTACGTCGTCTGGGGGCAGCGCCTCCCGCGCACCCTCGCCGGGCTGCTCGTCGGAGCCGGCCTCGGGGTCGCGGGCGCGCTGATGCAGGCGTTCACCCGCAACGCGCTCGCCGAACCGGGCATCCTCGGCGTCAACGCCGGTGCCGCCGCGTTCGTCGCCGCCGGCATCGCCTTCTTCGGGATCACCTCGCCGGCCGGCTACATGTGGCTCGCCCTGCTCGGCGCGCTCCTGGTCGCCGTCGCCGTGTACGCCGTCGGCGGCGCCGCCGACCTGCGGGCCACCCCCACCCGGCTGCTGGTGACCGGGGTGGCGACCGGTGCCGTGCTCGCCGGCCTGACCACCGGGATCACCCTCACCCACCCCGACACCTTCGACCGGATGCGCGGCTGGAACGCCGGCAGCCTGCTCGAACGCGACACCGCCGTGGTGCTGCCGGTGCTGCCGCTGATCGTGGCCGGGCTGCTCGCCGCGCTGGTCGCGGCCCGCAGCCTCAACGCGCTCGCGCTCGGCCCCGACCTGGCCGCCGCCCAGGGCGTCAGCCTGGTCCGGACCCGGCTGCTCGTGCTCGGCGCGGTGACCCTGCTCGCCGGTGGGGCGAGCGCCATCGCCGGCCCCATCTCGTTCGTCGGGCTCGTGGTGCCGCACCTGGTGCGCTGGGGCGTCGGCACCGACCAGCGCCGGATCCTCGCCGGGTCCCTGCTGGCCGGCGGGATGCTGGTGCTGCTGGCCGACGTGCTCGGCCGGATCGCCGTCCTGCCCAGCGAGATGCCCGTCGGCATCGTCACCGCGTTCGTCGGTGCGCCCATGCTGATCGCGCTCGCCCGACGCCGACGGGCGACCGCGCTGTGAACCGGCCGGTCCGCCGCACCGCCGGGGGTCGCCGGCTGCTGCTCGGCACCGACCACCGGCACGTGACCGTCGGCGTACGCGAAGCCGCCGTCTGCGCCGCCGCCGCGCTCGTCGTCGCGGCGCTGGCGGTGCTCGGCCTCTGGCTGGGTGACTTCCCGCTGCGCCTCGACGAGGTGCTCGGCGTGCTCGGCGGCCGGATCGACGGGCTGACCCGCACCGTCGTACTGGAGTGGCGGCTGCCCCGCATCGCCGCCGCCGTCGCCTTCGGCGCGGCGCTCGGCGTCGCCGGGGCGATCTTCCAGACCATCACCCGCAACCCGCTGGCCAGCCCGGACATCATCGGCCTGGCGAACGGCTCGTTCACCGGCATGCTGATCGCCCTGCTGCTGCTCGGCGGCGGCTGGCACCTGCTGATGCTCGGCTCACTCGCCGGCGGCCTGCTCGCGGCGCTGGCGATCTACCTGCTCGCCTACCGGGACGGGCTCTCCGGGTTCCGGTTCATCGTCGTCGGGGTGGGCGTCTCCTCGATGCTCGCCGCCACCAACACCTGGCTGCTGCTGCGCGCCGACCTGGAGACGGCGCTGTTCGCCGCCGCCTGGGGTGCCGGTTCGCTCAACGCTGCCACCGCCGACGTGGTCTGGCCGGCCGCCGCGATCATCCTGGTGCTGCTGGCGGTCACCCCACTGTGGGCGGCGGCCCTGGCCCAGCTCGAACTGGGCGACGACGTCGCCGCCGCCAGCGGAGTCGCGGTCGAGCGCAACCGCGCCGTCCTCGTGGTCATCGCGGTCGCCCTGGTCAGCGCGGTCACCACCGTCGCCGGCCCGATCTCCTTCGTCGCCCTGGCCGCCCCGCAGATCGCCCGCCGGCTCGTCCGGGCCCCCGGCCTGCCGCTCGCCGCCACCGCCGGGGTCGGGGCGCTGCTGCTGCTCGGCGCCGACCTGATCGCCCAGCACGTGATCCCGCTGACCGTGCCGGTGGGGGTGGTCACGGTCACCCTCGGCGGCGCGTACCTGCTCTGGCTGCTCGTCCACGAGATCAGGAGGACCCGATGGTCGACCAGCTGACCGCGCGGCTGCGGGCCGAGAACGTCACCCTCCGGTACGACCAGCGGACCGTCAGCGCCGACCTGTCGTTCGCCGTGCCCGACGGCTCGTTCACCGTCCTCATCGGGCCCAACGCGTGCGGCAAGTCGACGCTCCTGCGGGCGCTGTCCGGGCTGCTCCGCCCCGCCGAGGGTCGGGTCACGCTCGACGGATCGGACCTGGTCACCCTGCCGGCGAAGGAACGCGCCCGGCGGATCGCGCTGCTGCCGCAGACCATGACCGCGCCCGAGGGGATCACCGTCCGCGAACTGGTCGGCCGGGGCCGCTACGCCCACCAACGGGTGCTGCGCCGCTTCTCCCACGCCGACGAGGAGGCCGTCGAGTCGGCGCTCGACTCCACCGGCACCACCGACCTGGCCGACCGGCGGGTCGACGAACTCTCCGGCGGGCAACGCCAACGGGCCTGGATCGCCATGGTGCTCGCCCAGGAGACGCCCCTCGTCCTGCTCGACGAGCCCACCACCTACCTGGACGTGGCACACCAGATCGACGTGCTCAACGTGCTGCACCGCCTCGTCACCCGGGGACGCACCGTGGTGGCCGTGCTGCACGACCTCAACCACGCCGCCCGGTACGCCACCCACCTGGTGGCGATGCGCGACGGCCGGATCGTGGCCGAGGGGCACCCGGCGTCGACCGTCGGTGCAGGGCTCGTCGCCGAGGTGTTCGGGATGCCGAACCAGGTGGTCCCCGACCCGGTCACCGGGGCACCCATGGTCGTACCGGCCGACACCCGGGAACCGGCCGCCGGATGAGGTGGGCGACGGCGGCCCGGTCTCCGGGGCCGCCCGCAGGCGTACCCGACCGGGAGGGCGTGGTCGGGTAACCTGTGGGCGAACGGGCCGCTAGCTCAATGGCAGAGCTGAGGACTTTTAATCCTTAGGTTCAGGGTTCGAGTCCCTGGCGGCCCACTCTTCACCGCCTCTGAGCTGGGAACGCGCCAGACAAAGATCATCGGGCACAACCAGGGCACAACTCAGCTCGAATGTTGGTCGGCGCGAGGTTCCCGCCGTGTGCTGTCTGCGTTCCGCAGGAGGCCACCGACCAGGCCGCGCGGCCGGTCCTTCTTTGGCATCCAGTGAACGTAGGTTTCCAGCGTGATCCGCAGGTTGGCGTGTCGGAGCGCGTTCTGTACCTCCTGGGGCTCGACGCCATTGCTCATCAGGGTGGTGGCGAAGAAGTGGCGCAGGGAGTGAAAGGTGCCCTCCTTCGGCCAGCCGGCGGCTTCGCGCCAGCCCGCCCACAGCTCCGACCAGTAGTTGTCGGTCAGCAGCTTCCCCCGGGACGAGGTGAACAGGAAGGCGACCGAACGAGTCCGCCGCTCCCCCGTAGTGATGTCGGGAAGGATGAACTCGACGGGGCCGACGTCGCTGATGTGGGCGGTCAGTTCCTCGGCGACGACCGCATCCAGGTCGACGGTGCCGGTGGAACCGCTCTTGGGTGTCGAGAGGTAGAAGCCGCCGAAGTGCTCCGGAGAGTGCCGTAGCTGCTGGACGACGTGCAGCTCTCCACGGTCGAAGTCCGCGCAGCGCGGGCCGTGTTCCATGCCCAGTACCTCACCGAGACGAAGCCCCTCCCCCGCTCCCAGCCAGATGGCGGCCCGGTACCGGCGCGGGACCACCTCGACGAGCTTGAGCACCTGATCACCGGTCGGGACCCACTTCGGTGCCCGCGACAGACCGCGCAGGATCTGGGCAAGCTTCACGCCGTTGCACGGGTTGTCGGGGATCACCTTGTCGACAACAGCGGCGTTCATGATGGTCTTGAACAGGCCGAAGTACAGGCTGACCGACGATTTCGGCGTTCCGTCATCGAGTAGGCGGCTGAGCCATGCCAGCACGTCAGTCAGGTTGATGGAGCGTATCGGCCTCGCACCGAAGACGGGCAAAAGGTGCTTGCGCAGGTTCTGCGGAATGCGCCGTCGCGTCTCCGTGGCCCAGCCCGACTCCCGCGCTTCCCTCCACCGCTGCGCGTACTCGGCGAAGGTCAGCCGCTCCGTCTCACGCCTGGCCTTCACCTCGGCCGCCACTCCCGAACGGCATTCGAGGTCGAAGGCGTCCGCGTCGACCTTGCGCTCAAACAGGCGCTCCCGAGGCTCACCGGCACCGTCGGCGTAGCGCACCCGCCACCGCTTGCCCCGGCCGTGTCGCTTCGACGGGAGTCGCTTCTTGTCCGGCCCGCGCTTGGTCAGATACCACAGGTCATCAATAGGCATGTCAGGCCGCCCTCTGGTCGAACCAGGCGCGGACGTCGGCAGGGTCGTATCGGAGGTGCCGGCCGACCCGGGAGGCGCGGGGACCGATCCGGCGGTGCCGCCACTGGTAGAGGGTGCCGACCGGGATGCCGAGGAACGCTGAGACGTCGGTGACGCTCCACAGCCGTTCGGGGGTGGCGTTCATCGGGGTTCCTTCCTGGCTTGCTGTCGGGTCGTGCGGATGCGGTCACCGATCGCGGTGGCGAGTTCGAGTTGTTCGGGGGTGTCGTAGCCGATGCCGAGGATCTGCCAGTCGTTGGCGACCAGGACGTCGGTGTCGTCGGGCAGGCCGGCATCGGTAAGCGCCGTGCGGAGCTGGTGGGCCTGACGTTCCGCCCGGAGGTTCTTGAAGGTCGTCGAGTAGATGCGGGACTTGGTGAGGAAGTGGCCCCGGAAACCGAGCATGTGCGCCCAGTGGCGCAGCTTGAGTTCGGTGTACTGGTCGAGGCCGCCGAGGTCCCACGCGGTTTGGATCATGGCCCGGTGGTGGTCGGACACCCGTAGGAGCGCGATGTGTTCCTGTGAGCGGATGCGCCGGTCTCCGGTTTCGGTGGCCCCGGTGCCCTTGGTGGCGTACTTGGCGATGTAGCCGGCAAGCCGGGTGTCGTTGACGACCTGGTCGCCATCGTCGCCGCCATCTATGTCGATGTCGGTGGCGGTGATGTCCTTGACGTCGACCTGCTTGCCCCACTGGAGGACCAGCGCGGTTCCGTCGGGTCGGGCGGTGTCCAGCTCGACGGACGAAGCCGCGATACGGACCGCGTCGGCCAACACGTCCGGGGTGAGCCAGGCCGGAGGCGTCGAGTCCGGGCCGGAGGGTCCGTCAGCGCGGATGACCGCGTGGAAGTGGACCAGGCCGCGCCGCTGATACTCGGCAACCTTCGCGTAGGAGATCCGCAGGTGCGCCCCGGACGCGCGGACGGTAAGGCCGCCAGCGGCGGCGATGGCCCGGCGGAGGGCGATGGTGAACCGGTGCCAGAGTTGGCCGCTGTGTGCCTGCCACAGCACCGCCCCGACGTAGTCGTAGGTGCCCGGATCGAGCGGGCTACCCAGGAGCGGATGTCCCTCGGGGTGCCAGCGTCCGCAGGAGCAGGGCCGCTTGCCGGGCCGGTTGTGGACGGTGCCGAACGACGGGGCGGTGAGGGTCACGAACAGGCGAGTCGACCGGGCGACGGTGTCGGGGACGCCCTTGCCGCCGGACATGCCCGCGTGGATTAGGTGCCAGGCGTCGGCGGCGTACCGGTCGGCGCAGGTGGGGCAGACGGCGGCGCGGCGGGTGCCGCAGGAGGCCCACACCCGGCCCTGCCGTGAGGCGATCAGGTCTCCGGTGCCGAGGTGGCGGACCTCCCACTTGCCGACGAGGCGGACCGGCTGGAGGCAGCCCTTGACGCTCTCGACGCCGGCCCGCCATTCCTTGTACGCCGGCGACCGCATCCACCGGGACAGGGCTGCCTCAGCGTCGTGCCCGTCGTACGCCCGTTGGGGCGTGCGGGGTGGTGATGACATGGAATCCCTCCGGGACGGGCCTGCCGTGCCCCCGGGTGCTCTGAGGGGCACGGCAGGCCATGGCGAGTGAAGGTCAGTGCTGGTAGCCGTTGGCGGTGACCGGGGTGAGCCGGTCGATCACCCGGGCCGCGATCGGCAGCGGTAGGCGGGTGGCGCGTTGGACGTCGACGGCCGTCACAGGATCGGGCGAGTCCGCGACGAGCTGCCGAATCTGCGCCTGGATAGCTACCGGGATGCCCAGCCCCTCCAGCCCCACCACCACAGCCGGAACCGGAGTCTGCGGCGGGGCGACCGGGGCCGGGGTGGGGGTGGTCTGCGGCATGACCGGAACGGCCGGGATCTCGACCGGGGCAACGGGGGCGACCTGCCGCGAAGGTGCGGGGACAGCCGTCGCGGCCGGGGTCAACTCGGCGGGTTCGGGATAGTTGGTCTCAGGATTGGTCAGGACGACGGCTCGGCGTGCCTGGGTACAGCGTGCCTGCACGATCGGCATGACTTCGGCCAGGAAGAACACCAGGACCGGGACCATGATGTGCGCGGCGAGCATGCCCGCGCTGATCGAGCCTTCCCGAGGCCAGAGCGCCGGTACGACGTTCATGACGAGGGTGGAGCCGAGGAGGAACCGTTTGAGCCAGTCGACGGCCCGAGAGTCGATGTCGATGCTCCGGGCGATCATCGCGGCTTCCCAGCGCAGGATCGTGATGAGGATGCCGACCAGGCACGGTTCGACGCCCCAGCAGCCCCACCACACCGGGTCGGCCGGGGTGAGGTTTCCGGCCAGGAAGTCCTGAACGCCGGTGGTGGTGAACACCGACCCGACCGCCAGGAACACCCATAGCGACCGGGTCACCGACACCCGTAGGCGTTCGATGTCGACGATGTCGAGCGCGGCGGCGTCCTGCTCTAGGTCGTGAAGCTGACGGGCCACGTCGAGACGCTTGCTCAGCTTCCGGACCGGCCGAGGTGGCTTGGCGCCCTGCTGCGTGTCGCTCATCGCTGGCCCGTCGTAGCGAGTTCGGACACCGGCCAGCCGGCGACGCGGACGAGTTCGGCGATGTCGGAGTCGTCGCAGTACGCGGCCCGGACCCGCACCGGGGTACGGGAACGCTGCTTCACGACGAACCCGATGCCGGCCGACTCCGGCACGTTCGGGATCTCATCCGCGAGCGCTCCCCGGCGGCGCATGTCCTCACCGAGGACCATGTCGACGTGCCCGGCCGAGGTGGTCCGCAGGCACACCCGCAGGGAGAACAGGTCCCGCTGCGGGATGACGTCCTTGGTGGGTTCCTGGAGCGCGCCGACCACGCTGCCGCCCAACGCCCGAGCTTGCGACAGGATCAGCGGCAGGACGGCCTGAGCGCCTTTGGTCAACGACCGGTCGCCGTACCCGGTCACCGCGCCCAGCTCATCGAGGACCAGGACGTCAAGCGGGGTTTCCCGGGACATGGTGAAGGTCCGCCGGCCCTGCTCGGCCAAGGTGCGCTTGCGACCCTGCATCGTGGCCCAGAAGCCCTGAATGACCTCGACGATGTCGGCGTCGGTCTCGGCGTACCGGTACGACACCGGCTGCAAGGCGTTGAGTTCGGTGCCCTTGGGGTTGACCACGTGCAGGCGGACCAGGCCGTCACGGATCAGCGGCGCGCACGCCCGCAACGCCATCGACGTCACCGAGTTCTTCCCCGACCCGGAAGCCCCGCCGACAAGCCAGTGCTGACCCAGCAGCGGCGCAACCCAATCGGTGCCGTGCTCGGTTTCCCCGAGATACACCCGGGACAGGTCCACCGCGTCCGAATCGCCCAGCAGGTCCGGCGGAATGATCGGTTGCGTGAACGGCTCCGACCGCTGCACCACCAACGCGATCACCTGGGGGCGCACTCGCTCGACGCCGACCCGCTCAGCTCCCAGCGCCACCGCCAGAGCCTCAGCGGCTTCCTCCCACATCTTCGGCGTCTGCCCCAGCAACAGCCGCACGTAGACGGTTTCCGTGGACGGGGAGTGCGAGCGGATACGGATGATCCGGGGCACGTTGATCACACCCGTCGTGCGGTGGACCGTGACCAGGTTGCACGCCTCCACCACCCGGCTCCACCACGGCCCGAGGTAAGCCCGGGACAGCCACCGCCGCCGCACCGCCCGCAACCGGGGTGCTGCCACCAGCTCCCAGGAGTCCGGGTGACCCCGGTACCAGCCGACCCCGGCAGCGATCGCACCGGCCATCACGCCGCCCGTGGTCGCCGGCCCGAACTCAACCAGACCAGCGCCCAGCGCGGCCGGAGCCGCCACGAACCCGGGGTGCCTGGCAGCCCACCCCGCCACACGCCATTCCCAACCCCGAACGCGCTTACCCATCTCCCGCACCTACCTTCACCAATTCATAAAGTGATCAATAGCCACTGCTTTAAGCATGAAAAAGGCCCGGATCGGATTACCAACCCGGGCCTTTCCGTCGAAGAACTGTCGGTCAGTGGACCCCTTCGAGCATCTTCTTCGCGAGCGTCGTCGCCCGCTTCGCCTTGTCGGTCTCCTCCAGCCACGGCGTGGCCTCTTCGAGGAGGAGCAGCAGCACCGCCACCGCCCGACGCAACTCGTCGTAGTGCTTCATGTAGCGGTACCGCTCCGGCATTCCCTTCATCGACTTGCGCATCAGGAGCATTGCCTGATTGACCCCGTCGTAGGTGTCAGTAACCCGGTACGACATCAGTTCACCTTCCACGGCTTGGCGATCAGGTCCGCCTCATACGTCTTGACCCGTACGCTGAACGCCCGAAGCGACTCCACCGCCTGGCGGTGCGCGTCCTCCAAGTCCTCAATCCGGGCGGCGAACTGGTACACCATCCCGGGTGGCGGCTCACACGACTTGATCAGGCTTTTCACGCCGTCCAGGAGCATCGCCAGGCCCTGCACGTTGCCCACCAACGCCTCATACCGCCGCCGGCCGGTCATCGACTTCACCAACTCCGGCACCAAATCCACACCTGCTCCTCCCGGTCACGGAAGCCCACACGATCGGTGGACACCACCCACCCCCGGGGAACCCGCACCCAGGAGGGATGGAAACCACCGACCAGGCGGTCACTCCCGGCCCGTCAGACGCCACACCCGACGCCACCGACGCGTCTCACGACGAATCAAACCGACGTTCACCGAAACCGACAGAATCAGCAATCCGATAAGCGTCAACTCGAAATCAGACATAGCAACCTCCCTTCAATTGTCGAATAGTGATATCAACCTGTTTTAGGCAAGGTTATATCCACTGTGGAATTCTCAATGAACATGCTGCCGAGGATGAACCGATCAACGGCCCATTGCCTCGACAAAAGTGCCCCGACCCGACTCGAACGGGTCACCCACCAGACAGGGGCGGGGCGAACGATCAGAAACGCGCCCGACTCACCGCGCGGTCTTGAGGCCCTGCGCCTTCCACGTCAGACCCGACCGGCCATCGCGCTCCCAGTGCGACACCGTCGGCCCGATCAGCTCCACCAGCTCCCCCTCCTCGACCTGGCCGGGGTCAGCCGAGAGCGTGACCTTCAGTTCCTCGCCCTTGCCCCGGTAGCCGTCCTCCGTCGCCACCGGCTTGGCGAACACCGCCACCGTGAACAGCGGGTCATTCGTGCCGTACGCCGTGAGCACCTTCCCGTCCTGATCCGCCTTGATCGACGGCTCCTCCACCACCCGCAGCTTGTAGCCGGACAGGTTCACAGGGATGTTCCGCATCTGGGCTTCTCTCCTTCGGTCGACCCTCGGGTGGTCGGACGTCGTTGCCTTAGGTGGGTCCGAGTAGGGCGGATACAGCGGTGCCCAACCCCGGAGGGGTCTAGAGCTGTCTCCGTAACCCCCCTTACGCCACAACCGTAAGTCGGGCTTCAGCCTTCGTCAAGGGGCCACTCTAGGTTTCCGTAACCCCCCTTACTAGACTGGCCTCACCACCCCGGAGGGAGAGTCTGTGGAAGAGCTACAGAGGGTCAGAGACACCCCGGACCCGCTGGATCGGGTTCGGCTGGCGACTGAGGCGATGGCCGACTATCAGGCTGCGATCGCTGAGTTCGGCAAGCTGCGCCGGGACGCCGTGGACTACCTACGCAGCCAAGGTATGACGTTGGCGGAGATTGCCGACAAAGCAGGCGTCAGCCGCGCACGGCTGTCACAGCTCAGCGCCGCGCCGAAGAGAGCCCCGGAGCGCATCCTGTTCTCGGAGGGGTCGACCGTGACGTTCGCAGTCGACACCAAGCAGGAGAGCGGGTCCGGGCGTCCGGTCGTGCACCAGGAGCACGCGGCTGCGATCGAGATCCTTAACCGCACCGTTCGCCGAACTGGCTTGGAACCCGTCGAGGTCGAGTACATCATTCCTCCCGGCCTAATTGATCTTAACCGTGAGGGCCTGGTGGTGATCTGTGGTCCGCGACGGTCACCGCTGATTGCGCAGATGCTAGCGGCGGACGAGCGTTACGGATTCGAGAAGGACGCCGAAGGTTGGTATCTTCACGACAAGGCGACCGGGCGTCAGTACCGTTCCCCGGAGGATTCGGGTAGGCCCGGTGACTATGCCTACCTGGGTCGCCTGCCGAGGCCGGACGGGCGAGGTTACTGGCTTTACATGGCTGGAATCCATGCGCCAGGTGGTCAGGGTGCGGCAATGTATCTCGAACAGGAGCTAAGCGACCTGTATCGGGACGTGAAGGCCACTCGTTGGTCATGTCTGGTCGAATGCGAGTGGGACCCCGAATCGCGCCAGATTCAGCGCGCGGAACTGCTGGCACCAATCCATCAGCCCGGGAGGAAGAGTGCACGTAAGCGTAGCTAGTGAATCCGGACGTCCCGATGGCAGGAACGAGGATTGGGCCGGAGCCACGACGAGTGTTGCCGTAGTCCTTGACGGACTGTCAGAGGCGTCCGAGACGGGCTGTGTCCATGGAACGCCCTGGTATGTGCACCAGCTTGGAAGCAAGCTGCTGTGGCTTGCGGGCAGCTCTGGTCGTGGCTTAGGGGAGGTGCTGGCGGAGTCCATCGACGCTGTAGCGGCCATGCATCGCGACTCCTGCGACCTCGCACATCCGGGCTCCCCGTGCTCGACGGTAGCCATGGTGAGAAACGTCGGAGAATCGCTGGAGTATCTTGTTCTCTCGGATTCCGTCATAGCGCTTGATCGAACCAGCGGTGAGCCGGCAGTGATACAAGATAAGTCGGTCAACGCCTACGCTTCAGATAGCGCACGGGCCGCCAGTTCCGGCAAAGACAAGAGTGACAAAAGCGCGCTCTTCACGCTGATCCGTGAACAGCAACAGGTGAGAAACCAGCCCGGCGGCTACTGGGTAGCGCAGGTCGACCCGTCGGCGGCCGATCATGCGATGTCCGGACTTGTGGAAGAGGTACGCGGCGCTGCCCTGCTGTCGGATGGTGCCGCTCTTCTGGTGACCGACTTCAAAGCGATGGATTGGCCCGCGCTACTGACCTTCTCCTACGAACAGGGCCCATCCGCCTTGATCGCGGCCACTCGGGAGTATGAGGACCGTGATCCGGATGGTTTGATCTGGCCGAGGTACAAGCATCGGGACGACGCCACGGCGGTGATCTGTCGGCTTTAGCGCGTGGTCCGGGCGTAGCGTGTTCAGACTTTCTTTACTTGGTCAAGGGCGGGCCTGCGGCCCGCCGCCGTGTTCGCGCCGGGGCGCGCGTGCGGCCTGGCGGCCGGTCACGCCCCGGCGCACGGCGTGGCAAGAGGAGCGATCGACAGCCGCGGCCGGGCGGGCCGGACGCACGCGGGATACTCGGGCACGCGCAGCGCCCGACGCCGGCCGGACAACCCCTCGTGTACCCCGGCGCTACGACGGGCCGCCGCCGGAGCTGGGCTCCGAGAATGCCGCGCGGGGAAGGACCGGCAAGCCCCAAGCATGGGGGCGGCGGTCGCGGTGCCCGAGCTGGTGACCCCCCGTGCCAGCTCCTACCTCTGTCCAGGTCAGTTCAAAACCGGCACCTGGGAAGGGGGTGGGGAGCCGCCGTGGGCGGGGTGGTCGACCAGGGGCCGGCTCCGAGTCTGGTCCGGGTCAGGTCAAAGGCGCTGCTGTGGCGGTGTCCACCGGGTGTTCGGCCGTGACACGAAAGGCGAGCCCGACGTCAGGCGCCCATCAGCACGACGGACCCGCTTGAGGCCCGCCAGCCGTACGAAGATCTCCCGCTTGGGACGGCCTGGCCCTGGCCGTCGAGCTGGTAGCCGGTCACCCACGCCCAGCCGTCATAGGTGGGCCGGGGGCAGACCGAGATCACCCGGAACACGAACGCCGGTGTCCGCGCGAACTGCACCGACGCCTCCCGGCTGATCAGCAGCTCCTCACCCGGCGTCGGGGGCTGGAGGCGAGGTAAGGCCCGTGGATCAAGAGGCATGCTCTTCCCTCCCTGCGGTGGCCCTGCCCGACCGGATTCGGAGGAGACCGGCCGGGCAGGGGGTACGCCGCACCGGGGCGGGTTCGGGCCTCCACGACCAGCACAGCGGGATAGCCGCAACGTACCAACGCTGGACTAC
The DNA here is from genome assembly GCF_048594385.1 of Micromonospora sp. Classification (NCBI taxonomy): domain Bacteria; kingdom Bacillati; phylum Actinomycetota; class Actinomycetes; order Micromonosporales; family Micromonosporaceae; genus Micromonospora; species Micromonospora sp. The sequence goes on from NZ_JBMDWU010000437.1 coordinate 12,397, forward strand.
CTACGTCTAGATACGTAGAAGGTCGATGCCGATCATGGGAGGACTTCTAGCGTCAGCAGCATGGAGCCCGACCCGGACGCTGACATCGATCACGGCGCGCCACTGCCGCCGTATCGCCAACTGGCCGGCATCCTCGTGGCTCGGATTCGTCGGGGTGACTGGCAGCCCAACAGGGCTATCCCGTCCGAGTCTCAGCTTGTCCAGGAGTACGGCCTTGCTCGGGCGACCGTGCGACGCGCGATCGCGGTACTCGTGGACCAGGGCGTGTTGTTCGTGGTGCCGCAGCGCGGAACGTTCGTCAAGCCGGAGGGTCAGTAGTCTTCGATGTCCGGTGCATGATCATCGGGCACAGATCCGGCACAACTGAGACCAGAAACCCCTGTAAAACGTCAAGAGGCGATGAGGGCTACCGCCCTGCTCACAGGCTGGATACGTCCGGTTGAGGCTGATCCGCCAATGCCGTCTAGCACTAAGGGTTCGAGTCCCTGGCGGCCCACCACGATCCGCCTTGGACGCGAAAGCGTCTGACGAAGGTCACCGGGACGCAGCCGGGGCACGACGCAGCCCCGGTCCTCGTCTGCACGCAGACCCCGAGCACTGCCCGTCTCCCGCCTGCGGCCACCCACCGGGCCCCGCGGCCGGTCCCTCTTCGGGCACCCGGTGAACGTAGATCTGCACGTGATCCGCAGGCTGGCGGCCTCGATCCCACCGGCGTCGGCCGGGACGCCGGTGGGCCGTGCGCTGGAGGGCACCGCTGGACGCCTTCCATTTCGCCTTCGAGATCGGGTCCACCCCACCAACGACCGACCACCTTGACTTCCGAGACCAGCCGTCGATGTAACCGGCCCTGCCTGGCCGGCTACAGGGTGCATCGGAGCCTCAGGCGGCCCCGGCAATCGGGTCCAAGGGTTCGGCGTTGCTGCGGCGGATACTCACCACCTCTCCCTCTTCGTGCCAACCAAGCTGTTCCGCTTTCGCTCCCAGCGCGTAGAGGGTGGGTGCGTTTGCGCGCTGGCGGAGCCTGGCGAGCATTCCTTCTGCCGTCCTCGTGCTGACGTAGAGTGCTGCTGCCGCAGCGGCGACGGTCTGACCCAACAACAGTAGTCGCAGTAATTCGTGTTCCTGGCCACTAACACTTCTGTCCCCCGTGGACATGACAACCTCCGGCTGAGAATCCCGGCATCGGTAATCAAGAGCCTAGGGTGCAGCACCTATCCCCGACTGTCAATGCCGACAAATCCACCAAAGGCTCGATACCGGACACGGTCGCCGCACTGCTGCGGGTATCCGCAACCCTTCCCCGGCAGGCTTGTCGTGGCCCCATGGGTCCGGCCAGTCTGCATCGACGGGAGTTCCCGTGACAACTATCGGTTCCATCGGGAGGATGCATCTTGTTCGCCAAAGGGATTATCGGCCGCATTGTCGCCCTCACGGCCCTCGTGTCCGGGAGTGTGGTAATCATCAGCGCCACGGGAGCGCAGGCGGCACCTGAGCCCCTCTGTCTCAGCACTTCCGCGGCCAACAGGGCGACAGCTGGCGACGGCGGGGCAAAGGCGTTGGACCGCACCCTCGTCGCCCTGCGTCGTTCCGGCAAGTCGCAGGCGGAGATCGACCGGACGCTGTTCGCCGAGGAGGGACTCAGGCTCGTCTCGACCCCGACGCCCCGAACCGCTACTCCGATGTCGTCGGAAAGCATCGTCAGTGTGCCCGCGCCCTCCATATACAGGGACACCTGCACCAGTAAGTACTACGCGATCGCAACGTGGAAGTTCAGCAGTCTCACCTCACTCAAGAGTGACGGTGGTTGCACGACCACGTGCAATGTCGGTGGATACGACGTGTTCGCGATCTCCTTCAGCCGTAACGTCTCCTCGGTGTCGGGATACTCCTCGACCGCGTGGGGCGCATCCAGCACGTTCCCGTCCTTCAGCCTGACCATGGTCTCCGGCGGGACCGACGGGGTCGCGGCCAGGGCGCAGGATCGACTCTGCGGTGGATCCGGCTGTGGCGCGCTGGACTACAACATGTACAACGGCCAGATCGTGTACTCGATCAATACTCCCGGCTGCGGCGAGCTCCAGGCCTTCTCGGAATACACCCACACCTGGTCGACGGCACAGATCACCGGCATCGGCGTCGGGATCGACTCGATCAGCGTTTCGTGGAACCCGACCGACAAGGGCTGGGACAAGGGCAGCCAGCCCTCGAACGTCGTGCGGCCGTGCTGAGGCCCGGCGCAGTCTCCAGGGCATCCGGTGGCGTTCTCGTCGCGGCGGCAGTGCTGACGGCCACCCTCGGCGTCGCCTCGCCCGCCCTGGCCAACGACGGCAACTGCGGACCTGGCGACTTGTGCCTCTTCGAGGGCAACAACATGAGCGGTGGTCGCTGGGACCTGGGCAGCAGCGACAGCGACTACGCCAGTGGCGACAAGTGGTGGGGGACGACGATCTCCATCAACGACCAGGCCAGTTCCGGACAGAGCAAGTACAGCTTCTGGGATGCCTACCTTTACGAACACTCCTACTACCGAGGCTCCTGGCTCCGCATCCTCCCGGGGGAGAAGGTCTACTACTTCTCCGACTACGGGTTCAACAACAAGGCTTCTTCCAACGACTACTGAACATTCCGCATGTGGCGGAATTGAGAGATAATTGTCATGCGTCAGGCGCTGGTGGCCCTGCCGGCCACCAGCGTCTCAATCGCAGAGGTAGGCCATGCCACGATTGAGAACTTTAATCCCCGTCGTTGTGGTGACCTTTATTTCCGGCTGCGCAGGGCCGACTGCCGAAGTTGCGGGTGAGCCGGAGATAAGTGTCCGTACGGAACCGGTGCTCGCCGAGAAGGTTGCTCTCCCACTCGACGCCTACATGCTCGACGCGCGGAGCGAGGCGATAGTCACCTACGCAACTTCCCTGATCGCCGCGAAATGCCTGGCTCGCTTCGGCTACCAGGTCGTTCCTCCACCGCTGGTCGAGGGACGCCCCGGTCATCCCGACAGGTTCGGCATCACGGACGAGGCGGAGGCACGACGCTACGGCTACCACCCGCCTCCCAGCCGGCTGGCCGGCCCGAGGCGGGAGCCGGAGTTGCCCCCGGGGGCCTACGCGATCATGCATGGCGAGGTCGCCAGGAGCGAAGCCGGCCAGGTTCCGGAGGGCGGATGTCTGGGGGAGGGACGCCGGGCGCTGGGGTCAGTCTCCTCGGAGAGTTTCGCGCTGCCCTTCGCGCTCGCCGGTGAAGCGACGGCGCGGGCCAGGCAGGACCGTCGCCTCCTGGCCGCCTTCGACGACTGGCGTGACTGCATGTCGAAGCGGGGCCATGACTATCCGGACCCCTGGAAGGCGAATGACGATGTGCGGTGGCAGGGTTCGAACGTCGCGACGGCAACCGAGAGGGAAGTCGCGGTCGCCGATGTCACGTGCAAGCGCGAGACGAACCTGATCAACATCTGGATGGCAGTGGAGGCGGCCTACCAGACGCGCTCCATCGAGGAGAACGAGACCCGCCTCGACGAGGTCAAGCAGACGATGGATGCGGAGCTTCGCGCTGCCACATCCGTCGTCATGTCGAGTGGGACAACATGGTCCCCTCACGTCGCACCGCGTTGATCGCGACAACCGCTGCGGTGGCTGTACCCACCGGTCGACCGTGGCAGGCTGGCGAGCTTTCCGGGCCCGATGCCACCACGCCGTGCCCGAACTCGACGGGCACAGGGGGAGGACATCGCGATGAGCGGTGAAACACACGACGGCTTTTGCCGGTGCGGGTCCGCGAAGGCTGGCCTGGCGACAAGACGACGGTGGTTGGCACTGACCGCTGGGGCAGCTGTCCTGTCCGTAACCGGTCTGGTGGGCTCGACCTATGTGAAGTCGCCGGCGGAGCGGCGAGCGGCCGCCGCGCCGCCAACTCCCACCGTGCTGACCGCGCCCGTCGAGCGCAGGGTTCTGGCGGACACCGTAGTCGTACGGGGGACCGTGGTCACCGAGCGGCGAATAGAGGTCACGCCCGTGGTGTCCGATGTCGGCGCTCAGGTGGTGACCCAGGTCAGGGCGAGGACCGGTGCCACCGTGCGCGCGGGGCAGGTCCTTCTCGCCGTCTCGGGACGGCCCTTGGTCGTACTGCCGGGGCGCACACCCGGCTACCGTGACCTCAAGCCGGGAGACAGTGGTGAAGACGTCACGCAGCTTCAGCATGCCCTGAAAGGACTGGGCCACTACCGGGGCGGCGACCGGGCAGGGTACTTCGGTGCATCGACCAAGTCAGCGGTGCGACGACTGTACCGCTCGATAGGTTACGACGTTCCTGACACAGGAGGCCGCGGCGGAGCAGCCGATCGTCCTGCCCTGGACGCCGCTCGGTCGGCCATCGAGTCAGCGGAACACGAGCTACGGACCGCGGTTCGCGACGCCGCAGGTCAAGATGCCGTCGACATCGCCCGTCGTCGTTTCGAACGCGCGAAGGCGGCAGAGACGGAACTGATTGCGCATACGGGGCCGATGCTGCCGTTGGCAGAAGCTGTCTTCGTCCCAGCGTTCCCGGCCCGGGTCATCGACATGAAAGCGGAGGTCGGCCGCAAGATCGAGGAGCCCCTGCTCACCCTCGGCGCCGGGAATCTCAGCATCGAGGCGAAGCTGCCCCCGGACCAGGCCACTCTGGTGCAACCCGGGATGGGGGCGATCGTGGCGTCGGAGATCACCGGCGACGAGACCGCCGCGAAGGTCACTACGGTTGGCGAGCCGGTGGTGGACAGCACGGGTGGGGCGGCTCCACACTGTGTCGTCCTCCTGCAGTCGCTACGCAGGTTGCCGTCAAGTTGGGCCGATCTCGACGTGCGGGTCACGGTGACCTCCGCCAAGAGCGCGCGGAAGGTCCTGGTGGTGCCGGCGTCCGCGATCTTTGCCGGTGCGGACGGAACATCCGCCGTGCTCGTCCAGCCGGCTGCCGGCGTCCCCGTCAGGACCGAGGTACGCGCCGGGGCGAGTGCGGGTGGATTCGTCGAGGTCACCCCACTACACCAGGCACGCCTGCGGGAGGGCGACGTCGTCGTGGTGGGTACCGGCGCATGAACGACCTCATGCGCCTGAGTGCGATCGGACTCACCTATCCCGGTCCGCCGCCGGTGCGAGCGCTCAACGACGTGAACCTATCGATCGCGGCCGGCGAACGAGTCTCCGTGGTAGGCGCCTCCGGTTCCGGAAAGTCGACCCTGCTGAACGTCATCGGGCTGCTGGACCGACCTACAGCCGGGTGCTACGAGTTCCGGGGCAGGGATGTGGGCTCGCTGTCGGAAGGGAAGCGATGCGCGCTGCGCGCTTTCGAGATCGGGTTCGTCCTCCAGGCGTTCCACCTGCTGCCTCGGCGCTCGGCGTTGGAGAACGTGGAACTCGGCCTGCTCTACCGGGGCATAGCGGGTGAGACGCGCCGGGCAGCGGCCATGGAGGCGCTGAAGCGTGTCGGACTGGCCCGTCGAGCACAGGCGATGGCCAACAATCTCTCCGGAGGGGAGCGGCAGCGGGTCGCTGTGGCGCGGGCCATCGTCGGACGGCCGCAGGTGCTGCTCTGCGACGAACCCACCGGGAATCTCGATAGCCGGAGCGCGGCTGACGTCCTTGATCTCTTCGACGAACTTCACGGTGACGGTCTGGCGCTGATCGTCGTCACTCATGACATGGCGGTGGCGGATCGGTCACCGCGCTCCATCTCCGTCATGGACGGGGTGGTCACGTGAATCGCCGCACCAGTGTCCGCTTTCTCGACCTGATGTCCGAGGCCTTGGCCGGCCTGCTGCAGAGGCCCGGTCGATCGGTCCTGACGGCACTCGGCGCGGTGCTCGGCATCACCTCGCTCGTCTCGGTCCTCGGCCTCGCCGCTACGACCGGGGCGCAGATTGATGACCACTTCAGCGAACTCGCCGCGACGACCATCACGGTCGAGGATATCGGCAGAGCCGGGGAGATCTCCTCTCCGCCGTCCTTTCTCCCGGACGCACCGGAGAAAATTGCCCGCCTGAACGGCGTGACGGCTGCGGGAGTGTGGTGGCCGGTACCGAACGAGCGGTATCACCTTGCGGCAGCGCCCGGAGTCCGCAACGACACGAATGTGGGTGTGATGGCTGCGGACAGTGGTGCGCTGGCCGCAGCGGAAATCAAACTCCGATCGGGTCGGATCTTCGACACCTTTCACGAAGAACGTGCGGAACGGGTGGCCATCCTGGGTGCTGCGGCGGCCGACAGGCTCGGGATCTCGACCCTCGCCTACCAGCCCACGGTCTTCATCAATGACATGCCGTTCTCAGTGATGGCGGTTGTCGACTCGGTAGAGAGGTTGCCCGAGCTGCTCCTCAGCGTCATCATCCCCCCGAACTCGGCCGTGGTCGCGTTCGGCACGCCCGAGGAACCTCGTGCCCGAATGCTGGTGGAGACGAGGGCCGGGGCAATTTCCCTTGTCGCATCCCAGATAGCGTTGGCTTTGCGACCGGAAGCTCCGGAGATGTTCAAGGTGGTAGCGGCCGGCGACCCTCAGTCGCTACGCGCGAAGGTCACCGGCGATCTCGACGATATGATCATCGTGTTGGCAGTCGTATGTCTCGTCATTGGCGCGGTCGGTATCGCCAATACGACGCTCGTGTCAGTCTTGGAACGGGTCGAGGAGATCGGGCTGCGGCGGACGCTGGGCGCGCGGCCGTGGCACATAGGTGTCCAGTTCATAGCCGAATCCGCGGTGCTCGGCGCGACCGGCGGGCTCATCGGCACCGCCCTCGGCGTCTCCCTCGTCTTGTCCATCGCCATCGCGCGGAGGTGGACCGCGGTGATCGAGCCTTGGACGGTCGCCCTGGCACCCTGCCTCGGCTTGGCAATCGGGCTATCGGCAGGGCTCTACCCAGCGCGTCGTGCGGCGCGTATCGAACCAGCCGACGCAATGCGGCGATGAGGTAGCGTAAGAAGTGACATCTACCGATCAGGAGGGCGCTGTGAAGATTGGTCACCCGAAAGTACGGTCAGCAGCCTGCGTCGTTTTGTCAGCCTTGGCCCTGTCCGCCTGTGGAGGTCCCGCCCGCACCGAGGTAGATGTGGAAATCCGCCTCAACTCGTGCAACACGCAGAAGGCGAGCTGCCTTGCGTCGGGGCTTTCTGAAGCCGAGATCTCGCTGGTGGATGCCGACGGGCAGACCATCGCCTCCGGAAAATCCGACGACGCGGGTAAGTTGGTGCTGGCGACAGGGGGTGCCGTGGGCGAGGCGCGGGTGATTGCCGTGTCCCCGCTGATTGAAGGTGGCCGGAAAGAGGCCAATCTCGTTCTTCCCCGCGAGGGAGAGACGACAAACATCACCATCATGGCCAACGGATCCGGGACCCCTTCACCCTAGTCAATCCCACTTGCAGAGACCCGTAAGAATTGATCAGATCCTTGCCGCACCCTCTTGCTTTCCATAGGCTGGAACCGCCAATAAAATCAAGACAAGGGAGTCGTCGTGAAAATTTGGCGGTTTGGAAGAACTGTTTCAGCGCCCGTCGTTGTCGCCACCACGGCAGCGATCATGGTGTTGACCGGGGCAAGTGCGGCTACAGCTAACGACGGGGTCTGCGGTTCAGGTGACGTGTGCCTTTACGAAGACACGTCGTGGAGCGGTGGTCGCTGGGACGACAGTGGCAGCGTCTCGAACTTCACGAACGAGCGTTGGTGGGGAACGTCGCGATCCATCAACGACGCCGCGAGTTCCGCCGAGAACAAGTACAGCTGGGCGGTGGCCACGCTGTGGGAGCACTCGTTCAACCGCGGAAGCAAGGTCAGCTTCGGTCCGGGGATTCGGATCGGAAACCTGGGCGACTACGGAATGAACAACAAGGCGAGCGCCAACTGGTGGGGCTAGCCACCAGCACCCTGCTCCCACGAGACCAACGCGACTTGGCGCGATCCTCCATCCTCCCGAGCGAAGGACGCCCTGGCGAGAACAGCCTCACCCAGGGCGTCCGCCCGCCAGGTCCGATATGAAGCCGGGGGACTGTCATTCGGCGCGACCGGCTGGCCCTCCGGCCCGACACGAAGCGCCGAATCCCGTCGCGCCGCCCGGTGACGCGGAGCGGGGGCAGTTGCTGCGCGCGATGGCCGGCGACGCCATCCGGGCCAGCCTGGAACGCCACTTCGGGGTGAAGCTGGCGTTCCAGAACTGCCACCGGGTCGCCGCGTTCCGTCCGGCGGCGGTCGACTCCGAGTCGTACCGCCGGTTCGTCTCCACCCGGGGCCAGCTCCTGAACCAGTCACCCGAGCTGCGCAACTGCTGACCCGTCGCCCGGGTGTGCCGGACCGGCAAGAACCGTCCCGGTCCGGCACACCCGGTGGCGCCGGTCGTCAGCGGGCGCACTCCGCGCAGGTGCCGAAGATCTCGAAGGTGTGCCCGACCTCGGTGAAGCCGTGCTGGGCGGCGACCTGGTCGGCCCATCGCTCGACCGCCGGCCCGGCCACCTCGACGGTGCTGCCGCACCGGCGGCAGACCAGGTGGTGGTGGTGCCGGCTCTGGCTGCACCGGCGGAACAGCTGCTCGCCGCCGGGCAGCCGGGTGGAGTCGATCTCCTGGGCGTCGACGAGCAGTTGCAGGGTGCGGTAGACCGTGGTCAACCCGACCCGGGCCTTGCGGGCCAGCAGCATCTGGTGAAGCTGCTGCGCGGTGTGGAAACCGTCGACCTCGCGCAGCAGCGCCAGCACCTCGCCGCGCTGACGCGTGTTCCGGGTCACGTTCGGCATCGCCTGGGTCACCGTACCGCCGTCTCCGCTCGTCGCCCCGGCCCCGCCGGCGGCCGTCGCTGCTCCCCGCCTCCGCCGGTCCACGCGGAGGCCGTACCCATTATGCGCTGCGGATACGGGCACCCCACGGCCCGAGGCGGGCCCGGGGGACGACGACCGCCGGAGGCGGGTCAGGCCACGGCCGCGACCGTGGTGAGGGCCGCGTGCCGCGACCGGGCGACCACCGCCAGCTCGGTGGCCGGCACCAGCTCGTACTCGGGCACCCCGGCGCGCAGCACGGTGAGCAGCTTCTGCCCGGTCACGGTGCAGGTCCTGCCCCGCGCCGCGAGCAGCGCCGGCACGTCCGCGAACGAGCCGGTCGCCACCACCGCGCCGGCCACCCGCAGGGTGGCCAGGCCCTCGGCGGCGAGCACCGCCTCGACGGCGTCCGGGTCGTCGCCGGTGAGCACCACCGAACGGGCGTCGGCCACCACCGCGTACGCCGGGTCACCGGTCGGGCCGATCACCGAACCGACCCGGAAGTCACCGGTGTTCAGTCGGCAGGTGACCGTCACACCGTGCCGGGCGGCCAACTCGACGGCCCCGGGGTGCAGCACCTTCGCGCCGGCCCGCGCCATGGTCACCACGTCGGCGTACGCCAGGGTCGGCAGCAGTCGCGCCGCCGGGACCTGCCGGGGGTCGGCGTCGTACACGCCCTCGACGTCGGAGTGGATGTCGCAGCCCGGCAGCCGCAGCGCGGCGGCGACCGCGACGGCGGACAGGTCGGAGCTGTTCTTACCCAGCCAGGTGGGGCGCTGGTGGGCGTCGGCCGCCTGACCGCCGGGCAGCACCAGCGCGTCGGCGGCGGCGAGGTGCCCGTGCAGGTAGACCGGGTCGACACCGGTGAGCGCGGCGGCCTGCCCACCCGCCGGGCTGCTGGCCAGACCGATGTGGTGCGGCGGCAGCAGTTCGGCGCGCAGACCGGCGCGTTCCAGCGCGATCCGCAGCAGGGCCGCGCCGACCGTGTCGGCCAACGGCAGCAGGCCGAGCAGGGCCGGGCTGCTGACCTCGGGATGCAGTTCGGTGGCGAGCCGACGCAGTTCCTCGGTGGCCCCGGGCATCCCGCTGGTGACGACCACCAGTTTCTCGCCGTCGCGGACCCGCCCGGCGAGGTGGGCGGCGACGGTGTGGAAGTGCTCCGGACCGGCGAAGCTGGAACCGCCGAACTTGACCACCCGTACCCGGCTCACCGGACCCCCCTCGTTACCAGCACCTCGGCGATCTGCACCGCGTTCAGCGCGGCGCCGATCCGCAGGTTGTCCGCCACCAGCCAGAACGCCACCCGGTTCGGGTGCTCCGGGTCGACCCGGATCCGCCCGACGTGCACCAGGTCGGCGTCGTCGAGGGTGCGCGGGGTCGGCGGCCGGTCGGTCCACACCCGGACCTCGGGCTCGCCGGCCAGCAGCGCGGCCAGCTCACCGGCGTCGACCGGCGCGTCGCAGTCCACCACCACGGTCTCGCTGTGCCCGTTGAGCACCGGCACCCGGACGCAGGTGGCGGTCACGTCCAGCGTCGGGTCGCGGAGGATCTTGCGGCTCTCCTGCCGCATCTTCTGCTCCTCCAGCGTGAAGCCGTCGGCGAGCAGGGTGTCGATCAGCGGGATCACGTTGTAGGCAAGCGGCACCCCGAACGCCTCGACCGGGCCCGTCCGGGTCGGGTCGTCGGTCGCGGCGGCGGCCTGGGCACGCAGTTCCGCCATTCCCCGGTTACCCCGGCCGGATGCCGCCTGGTAGGTGCTGACGGTGACCCGGCGCAGGCCGTACCGCTGGCGCAGCGGGGCGAGCAGGCGCACCAGGGGAATGGTGGAGCAGTTCGGGTTGGCGATGATGCCGCTGTCCGGCCGCCGGTGCAGCACGTCCGGGTTGACCTGCGGCACCACCAGCGGCACGTCCGCCGCCATCCGGAACGCGTTGGTGTTGTCGATGACCAGGGCACCCTGGGCGGCGGCGCGACGGGCGTGCCGTTCGCTGACCCCGGTGCCGGCGGAGAAGAACGCCAGCCGTACGGCGGAGAAGTCGTACCGGTCGAGGTCGTGGACGGTGGCGGTGCCGCCGGGCACGTCGATGCGCTGCCCGGCGGAGCGCGCCGACGCCACCGGCACGCACTCGCCGACCGGGAAACCCCGCTGGACGAGCAGGTCGATCAGGGTACGACCCACCGCGCCGGTGGCCCCGACGACGGCGATCGGCACCGCGACGCCGGTGGCGGCCCGCAGGTCGGTCGCGGGGAGAGCGGGGGTGTCGGTGGAGGATGTCACGTCAGCCCTGCTTTCGAAGGACGGAGTGGGGTGACCCGGCCTCGTCGACGGTCACCAGAGGAGTGGGTGCCCCGGTCGCCACCGGCACCTCGGCCGGCTCGGGCACCGCGGGCCCGGTCGACGCGGCGCCGGGCGCGGGGTTCGGGCGGCGGACGGCCAGCGGTTGCCAGCGCAACGTCACCCCGAGACTGGACAGCACGATCAGCACGATGCCGACGATCTCGGCGAGGGTGGGCCGGTGGGCGTAGACGACGACGTCGCAGACGATCGCCACCGCCGGGTTCACGAACGCCACCACGGCGATGGTGGAGCTGGGCAGGTGCGGGACGGCGGAGTAGAGCAGGTGGTAGAGCACGCCGGTGTGGAACACCCCGAGCACCGCCAGCCAGATCCAGCTGCTCGCACCCGGTGCCGGCAGCGCCGCGAAGCGGACGAACGGCAGCAGCAGCGGAATGCCGATCAGCACCTGGATCAGTGCGGTGATCTGCGGCCGTACCCCCTTGAGCTGCTTCGCGGCGATGGTGGCCAGGGCGTAGAGGACGGCGGCGGCCAGCGCGTTGAGGATGCCCAGGAGCTGCCGGGAGTCCAGTCCCCCGCCGCGCAGCGCCGTCCACAGTTCGGTGGTCAGCACCAGCCCGACGAAGGCCAGCACCACCCAGCCGACGTTGGCCCGGGTGAGCCGTTCCTTGAACAGCAGCGCGCCGAGGACCAGCACGTAGAACGGCTGGGTGTGGTAGACGACGGTGGTGATGGTGATCGACGTCTGCTCGAACGAGGAGAACAGGAACACCCAGTTGAACACCAGGCAGACCCCGCCACCGGCGGCGAGCAGCAGGTTGCGCCGGGTCAGCCCGGTGTTGCGGAAGTAGCCGCCGACCAGGCAGGCCACGGCGAGGGCGACCGCGCCCAGCACGCACCTGGCGAAGACCACGTTGAACGCCGGCTGCCCGGATTCGAGGACGAACACCCCGATCGTGCCCCAGCCCGCCATCGCGACGATGATCTGGACCATCGGTGTCCTGCTGCTGCGGTGGTTCTCCATGGTGTCCCTTCCGGTTGCGGTCGCCGCCCCCTCGGCTGCGGCCGTGCTCAGGCGAACGGCGGGGCGTACATCAGGCCGCCGCGCGTCCACAGGTCGTTGAGGCCACGGGGCACGTCGAGACCGCTGGCCGCGCCGAAGCTGCGGTCGTACACCTCGCCGTAGTTGCCGACCTGACCGACGGCGTCGCCGATCCAGGTCTGCGGCAGGCCGAGCGTGTTGCCGAGGCTGGCCTGCGCGTCCAGCAGCGCCGACGCGGCACCCTGGCCGACGGTGGCCGAGGTCAGGCCCTCCTCCTCGGCGGCGATCAGCGCGAAGATGATCCAGCGGACCGTCTTGAGCCAGTGCGAGTCACCGTCGGCGACCGCCGGGCCCATCGGCTCGCGGGAGATCAGCTCGGGCAGGACGACGTGAGCGTCGGGGTCCGGCAGCCGGGTCTTCTCGGCCGCCAGCACCACCCCGTCGCAGACGTACGCGTCGACCGCGCCGTCGCGGTAGCCGACGAGCGCGTCCGCCGCGTCCGGGTACGGCACCACCTCGACCTCGGCGCCCAGCGGCGCGTAGTAGCGGGCGAGGCTGGCGGCGCTGCTGGTGCCGCCGAGCACCCCGATCCGGCGTCCGGCGAGCTGCGCGGCGGCGGTGACACCGGCCGCCCGGGGCACCAGGAACGCCCCGCCGTCATAGCAGGTGGTGGCGACGAAGGTGGCCCCGAAGCCGGCCTCCCGGCTCACCGTCCAGGTGGCGTTGCAGGTGAGCAGGTCGATGTCGTCGCCGGCGAGGGCGGGCATCCGCTGGTCCGGGGTCAGCGGCACGAACTCGACCGCGTTGGCGTCACCGAGCACGGCGGCGGCCACCGCACGGGCCGTGTCCACGTCCAGGCCCTGCCACCGGCCGTCGGTGTCGGGAGCGGACAGGCCACGGATGCCGGTGCTCACCCCGGCGCGCACCGCGCCGTGGCGGCGGACCCGGTCGAGGCGGGCGGTCGTGCTGGTCAGGACCGAGGTCATCGGGTCTCCCTGTCAACGGGCCGGGCTCAGGGCCGGCGTGGTCGGCTCGGTGGTCGGGGTGTCGAAGCGGCGCTGGTTGAAGGCGAGCATGTCGATCAGTTCGGCCGAGCCGAGGTCGGCGGCGTGGCCGGTGGCGGGCCGCAGCGGCATCCGCCCGGTGCGGGTCCAGCGCAGCGTCCCGTCGGGTTCGACCCGGCTGCGGGCCTGGTTCGCGTTCTCCGGGTGCAGGCAGAACGGCACGTCGAGCAGGCCGGTGCCGAACGCCGCGGCGAGGGCGGCACCGGGCTCGGGGTGCAGGTCGAGCACGGCCTCGACGAGCAGCCGCGCCTCCGCGTACGCCGGGGAGGCGGCCGGGTCGAAGGACCGCCGGGTCGGTGCGGCGCAGCGGGCCGCCTGGGTGGCGGCGAACTCCAGGGCGGCGACGTTCTCCGCGACGGTGGGGATGCGGAACGCCTCGGCCGAGGTCTTGACGATCAGCCGGGCGGCCCCACCGGCCACGGCGAGCCGGACGCTCTCCGCCAGGATCTCGGCGGCACCGGCCGGCGTGCGGGGGAACAGCCCCATGAACGTGTAGACCACCAGGTGTACGTCGCAGTCGGGCAGGAACTCGGCGGCCAGGTGTCGCAGGGCCAGCAGCGCGTCCAGGTCCTGCCCGGGGTTGGTCTGCTGGGCGAAGCTGAGCGACAGGCTGCGTACCCCGTGCCGCCGGAAGAACAGGCCCTCCAGGATGCCCAGCGCGACGAGCAGGGACGGCGGGCAGAGCTGGCCGAGCATGCAGCCGGCGAAGCTCTCCAGGTGGGCGCCCCGCCCGTCGCCCACGGTGGCGAGCAGTTCGCAGCAGGCCGCCCACTCGTCGATCGCCGCCCGCAGCGGCACCCGGCTGTAGGGCAGGCAGTACGACACGGGTCCGCCCTCGGTGGCGTCGAGGCCGGCGTCGAGCAGGGCGTGGAAGATGCCCAGCGGCAGCGCCGAGCCGTGTCGTACCTGGACCGGGAAGTCGTCGGCGGCGATGTCCTCCAGCATCGCCCGGGTCATCACCGCCCCGTGCGCGACCAGTGGATAGCCGTTGAGGTCGTGCCCGTGCACCAGGGCACGGGCGGCGCTGGCGTGGTCGCCGACCCGGGTGAAGCTGTCCAGGGTGAGGGTGCCGGCGGTGGTGGCCCGGGCGGCGCGGACGGCGAGCAGGCCGCCGCGCATCTGTTCGGTGGTGGCGAAGCCCATCCGGGGCTGCACCACCAACCGACCGGCGGCCTGGTTGTCGGCCACGTACGACGCGAACCGTCCCCGGGTCACACCGGGCTCGCGGCCAGGTGCGGGCGGGCGTGCAGGGTGTGCAGGTGGGCGCGGAAGTCGTCGACGGCCCAGTCGCCGACGAAGACGCCGGTGTACCCGGCGTCGAGCAGGGCGGGCACGTGCCGTTCGTCGGCGGACCCGGCCACGCCGAGGTTGCCGCCGATCACGACGGGGGTGGTGTGGTCGTGCCGGCGCAGCCGGCGGACCAGTTGCTCGCCCTCGACCGCGCCGTGGCCGTTGACGGTGCTGACCACGACCAGGTCGGGCGTGTGCCGCAGGTGGGCGGCGACGAGGTCGTCGATCGGCGTGCAGGCGCCGAGGTTGACCACCCGGAAGCCGTGCTCCTCCAGCAGCAGGTGGAGGTAGACCAGGTTCCAGGTGTGCGAGTCGGAGGGAATGGTGGACAGGACAGCGACCGGTGCGTTGGCCGTCGAGAGGCGCATGCCGAACTCCAGGACACTTCGCTAGCGGATAATCGTCACGGAAAATGGGCACGACTGGTCCGCCGCAGCCTCCGGGCGGAAGCTCGGCGAAAGATGCCGTTCCATGGTCAGAGAAAGATGATCTGGCTAGCGCAGGCCCGCCATTGCATTGAACACCGCAACTCCCCGTAAGTGGGTGTCTCACACATCTGTCGGTCGCCGAGTCTAGGACGCGACCAGAACCCTGACAAGCAATGTCCCGGTTGACTTCCGGAGGGTCGTCGTCGGTGGATACGGACGGTAGCCAAACCGCCACCGGTGCTCCGCGCAGGGCCCACCCGCGCCGCCTGCGGGCCACTCCCCACCAGCACCGCCCGCCGGGCAGGCCGCCACCCGCAGTGGCGCAGGGTGATCGAAACAATCTATCCCGGCATCCCATATAATGGGACATGGTCGACTGTGCGGCCCCCGACACCCGACGACCACCCGCTGCGGAGTGACCCAGATCATTCCCGCCATCGATCGCTCCCCCGCCGCTCACCCAGGGGGCCCGGATCATCGATCCGACACGTGTTCGGCTCACCCCGAGGCGCCCGACCGAACCGGGAAACCCCCGCCACGGATCACCCTTCCCGCATCGCGGGACACTTGAACAGGTCAATTGATGACTGCGGGTCACGGACGACGTCCCACCGATGGCCTGGGGATAGATAAGGCACGATGGCCTGCCACACACGGTGACGGGTCGACCCGGGGCGAAGAGATGCATTGCACGGCCCCCGCAACCGACCTATGGTCTACCCGCACGCCTGATCGACAGTGATCAGTGCGGCACTCATAGTCACCGGCGCCGCCGCGTCACGGGGGTCCCCCGCACCGCGCGCAGCCGACGAACATCCGGTCGTCGTCGACCGTCCCCGTGCCGTCGCCGCCATTGTGCGGTGACCCGGCACGCCCTCGGGAGGAGGTTTCCGTGGTGAGTGCGAAAGGCCATCGCGAATTGTTCGCGGTGCACGGTGAAATCGAGGTGAACGCCACCCGTCAGCACATCTACGAGGTGGTCAGCGACCTGGCGGGCAGCGGTCGGTGGAGCCCGGAATGCCGGGGCGGGAAATGGATCTCCGGCACTCCCGGCACGGTCGGTGCGGTGTTCCGGGGCGACAACGTGCGCAGCGACGACGTGGTGCCCTGGGCCCCGGTGGTCCGCGGCGAGTGGCAGACCACCGCCGAGGTGGTACGCGCCGAACCCGGCCGGGTGTTCGCCTGGGCGATGCGCAACAGCGCCGGCGAACGACAGGAGAGCGTCTGGTCGTACGAGATCGACGCCGCCCCGGGCGGCAGCCTGCTCATCCACCGGTTCCGGATGGGCGCGGCGACCGAGGGCATCCGGGGCATCACCGCCGGCCTCGACGCCGAGGCCACCGAGCGGTTCTTCACCCAGTGGACCGAGAAGCTGCGCGGCGACATCGGGCTGACCCTCGCGCGGCTGAAGACCTACCTCGAACAGCCCTCCGGAGGACGGTAGCCATGCTGCTGCAACGCGTCGCCAACCAGGGAATCCGACTCGGCACGGTGTTCGACCGGGCACTCGCCCGGCACCCCGCCAACCTGCTCATCCTCGACCACGACCTGGACGTCGCCCCGGAACTCGGCCGCCGGATCGCGATGGCCGAACTCGCGGACCTCGTCGACGACCTCGCCTCCCGGCTCTGGGCGGCACGCATCCGCCCCGGCGACCGGGTGGTCGTCTACAAGTCGGACGGGTTCGACATCCCGCTGCTCGCCGTCGCCGTCGCCCGCATCGGCGCGGTACCGGTGCTGCTCTCCCCCAAGCTGGACGGTGCGACGGTCGCCGAGCTGCTGCGCCGGGCGGCCCCGGCGTACCTGCTCACCGACGGGACGAAGCTGACCGGCACCCTGCCCGAGGGCATCGGCGAACTGGCCGACGGGGTGCTGCTCGCCGCCGGCACCCACCCGGCGGGTACCGCGCTGGCCGAGCTGGCCGGCGTACCCCGGGTCGCGCCGGTGACCATGCCCGCCGACCATCCGTCGCTGGTCACCCACACCTCCGGCACCACCGGCATCCCCAAGATGGCGGTGCACACCGGCCGGTCGCTCCAGGCCCGGTACCGGCCGCAGGCCACCATCGCCGCGCTGGTCCGCCGCCGGGAACCGCTGCTGCTGCACGTGTCGTTCGTGCACTCCCGGGCGATCAGCGCGATGACGCTGGCGCTGTCGCGCGGCGTACCGCTGATCGTGCTCGTCGACGACGACCCGGTGCGCGCCGCCGAACTGCTCACCCGGTTCCGGCCCGGCGTGATCGAGGCGCACCCCAACTCGTTCCTGCGCTGGGAGGAACTGGCCGAGGACCCGCGCCGGCCGCTGGCCAGCGTCCGCTACTTCAGCAGCACGTTCGACGCGATCCACCCGCGCACCATCCGCCGGATGCTCGCCGCCTCCGAGCACCGCAACCCGAAGTTCGCCCAGCTCTACGGCCAGAGCGAAACCGGCCCGGTGGTCGGTCGGACGTACAGCAGGCGGTGGGAGCCGGAGCACGACGGGCGCTGCGTCGGCGTGCCGTTCCCCGGCATGACCGACATCCGGGTCGTGTCGATCGACGGCCGACCCCCGACCCGGGAGTCGCCGGGTCGGATCGAGGCCCGCAGCGACGGACGGGCGGTCACCTTCCTCGGCGAGCCGGAACGCTACGCGGCCCAGGTCGACGGCGGCTGGTGGAAGATGGGCGACATCGGCTACCGCACCCGGTGGGGCTGCCTGCACCTGCTCGACCGCGAGGTCGACGTGGTGCCCGGCTTCGGCAGCACCCTGGTCGCCGAGGACCACCTGCTGGCCCGGATGAGTGACCTCACCGAGGTGATCATCGTGGGCACCGAGGGCCGGCCGGTGCCGGTGGTGTGCACGCGCGACGACAAGCCCCTCGACCTCGACGCCTGGCAGGCGGCGGCCCAGGGGTTGCCGCCGATGGCCGACCCGGTGCACCGCCGGCTGGCCGACCTGCCGCACACCGCCACCACCAAGATCAAGCGGCTGGAGCTGGCCCGGGCGCTCGTCGCCGAAGGTGTCGGTCGGTGAGCACCGACGGCACGGCCCTGGTCACCGGCGCGGCCGGCGGGATCGGCGCCGAGGTGGCGAGGGCACTGGCCCGGCGCGGCACCCCGGTCGCCGCCGTCGACAGCGACGCCGACCGGCTGCGGGCCACCGTGGACGAGGCCCGTTCCGCCGGGCTGCCGCTGACCGCGTACCCGGTCGACGTCCGCTCGGGTGCGGCGGTACGCGACCTGGTGGACACCGTCGAACGGACGCTCGGACCGATCGACGCGCTGGTCAACGCCGCCGGGGTGCTGCGCTCGGGCGAGGCCCGCACGCTGACCGAGGAGGACTGGCAGCACACCTTCGCGGTCAACGCGACAGGGGTGTTCCACACCTGCCGGGCGGTGGCCGACCGGATGGTGCCCCGACGACGCGGCACCAACGTCACCGTCGCCTCCAACGCCGCCGGCACCGCCCGCGCCGGCATGTCGGCGTACGGGGCGTCCAAGGCGGCGGCCACCGCGTTCACCAAGGCGCTCGGGCTGGAACTCGCCAGGTACGGCATCCGGTGCAACGTGGTGGCCCCCGGCTCCACCGACACCCCGATGCTGGCCGCGCTGCTGCCCGACGACGCCGCCCGGCGCTCCACCATCGGCGGGGTGCCGGAGGCGTACCGGGTGGGCATTCCGCTCGGCCGGATCGCCGACCCGGCCGACATCGCCGCCGCCGTGCTGTTCCTCATCTCCGACGACGCCCGGCACATCACCATGCAGCAACTGACCGTCGACGGCGGCGCCACGCTCGGCGTCTGAGCCCGACCGAGGAGGCAACCGTGGGCATCCCGGACACCATCCGGTACGACCTTCCCGACCTGCCCGGCAACACCGTCGGCTGGGTGCCCGACCCGGCCCGCGCGGTGCTGCTCGTCCACGACATGCAGGGCTACTTCCTGCGTCCGTTCCCGCCCGACGCGCAGCCGGGCCGGGCCCTGCGGCACAACGCGGCCCGGCTGCGGGCCCGCTGCGCCGAGCTGGGGGTGCCGGTGGCGTACACCGCGCAGCCGGGCTCGATGACCCCGCTGCAACGGGGCCTGCTCGCCGACTTCTGGGGGCCGGGAATGACCGCCGAGCCGCAGCAGCGTCGGGTCGACCCGGCGCTGGCCCCCGCCGTCGGGGACTGGGTGTTCACCAAGTGGCGCTACAGCGCGTTCCACCGCACCGACCTGCTGGACCGCATCCGCGCGGCCGGCCGTGACCAGCTCGTCGTCTGCGGCGTGTACGCGCACGTCGGCGTGCTGGCCACCGCCTGCGACGCGTTCTCGCACGACATCGAGACGTTCGTGGCCGCCGACGCGGTGGCCGACTTCACCGCCGAGGACCACCGGATGGCCCTGACCTACGCGGCGAACCGGTGCGCCGTGGTCGCCGACACCGACACCCTGCTCGCCGCGCTGTCCGTCACCACCGCCGCCCACGCCTGAGCACGGGCCGGGCCGCGCCCACCGTCGTATCCCCGACCGGCCGGAACCTGTACCGGCCGGTCGGGCACCCACCACCACGAGAGGAGGCGGCCGATGTCCACGCAGCACCGACCACCGTCGTCCGACCCGGTCACGCTGCCACCCGCCGACCGGGCCGGGTGCCATGGACCGTTCGCCCTGCTGCACCGGCCGTACGCGCACGAGTACGGCTGGGTCGACGTGCTCGCCGGGCCGGTCGCCCCGGTCGACCGGCTGGCCGACCTGCCCCTGCCCGACCCCGCTGCTTCCCCGGCCGGCGAGGACCTGCTGGTGCTGATCCCCTACCGGCAGCTCGCCGAGCGGGGGTTCGACGCCCCCGACGACGGCACCCCGCTGCTGGCGATGCGGGTCGAGCAGCAGGAGGTGCTGCCGCTGGCCGAGGTGCTGCGGCGCATCCCCGACGGTGAGATCCCGGTCGGCCCCGGCGACTACGACCTGTCCGACGCCGCGTACGCCGGGCTGGTGCGCGCGGTGCTCGACGCCGAGATCGGCAGCGGCCAGGGGGCCAACTTCGTCCTCAAGCGCAACTGGATCGCCGACCTGAGCGGGGACCCGTTGACCGCCGCGCTGCGGTTGTTCCGTCGGCTGCTCGCGGCGGAGAACGGCGCGTACTGGACGTTCCTGGTGCACACCGGTGACCGGACGCTGGTCGGGGCGAGCCCGGAACGGCACGTCAGCCTGACCGGCGGGCGGGCGGTGATGAACCCGATCAGCGGCACCTACCGGTACCCGGAGTCCGGGCCGACCCTGCCCGGCGTGCTCGACTTCCTCGCCACCTCCAAGGAGACGGCCGAGTTGTTCATGGTCGTCGACGAGGAACTGAAGATGATGGCCCGGATCTGCCCGGACGGCGCCCGGGTCCGGGGCCCGTACCTGCGGGAGATGGCCCGGCTCGCGCACACCGAGTACCTGGTCGAGGGGGGCACCGACGCGGACGTGCGGGACGTGCTGCGGGAGACGATGTTCGCCCCGACGGTGGTCGGTAGCCCGTTGCAGAACGCCACCCGGGTGATCGGCCGGTACGAGCCGACGGGCCGCGCCTACTACAGCGGCGCGCTGGCCCTGATCGGCCACGACCGGGACGGCCGCCGGACGTTGGACTCGACGATCGTGATCCGTACCGCCGACATCGACTCCGGTGGGCGGCTGCGTCTGTCGGTCGGTGCGACGCTGGTGCGCGACTCGGACCCGGTGGCGGAGGCGGCGGAGACCCGGGCGAAGGCCGCCGGCCTGTTGGCCGCCCTGCACGCCCGGCCGGCCGGCGGGCTGGCCGGCCATCCGCGGGTACGGCGGGCGCTGCGGCAACGCAACGAGCGGGTCGGCCGGTTCTGGTTGGCGTCCGACCAGCCCGGCACCGGTGGCCCGCACCGGGCCGGTGACGCCGATCCGGTGCTCGACGGCCGGCGGGTGCTGGTGGTCGACGCCGAGGACACCTTCGCCGTCATGCTCGGCCAGCAACTGCGCTCGCTGGGGCTGGACGTGACGGTACGCCGGCACGACGAGTCGTTCACCGTCGACGGGTACGACCTGGTGGTGCTGGGGCCCGGTCCGGGTGACCCGCGCGATGACGCCGACCCGAGGGTGCGGCTGCTGCGGGAGACGATCGGCACGTTGCTGGCCGGTCGCCGCCCGTTCCTCGCCGTGTGCCTGAGCCATCAGGTGCTGTGCGACCTGCTGGGTGTCCCGCTGCACCGGCTACCGGTGCCCAACCAGGGGGTGCAGAAGGAGATCCGGTTGTTCGGCGTGCCGCACCGGGTCGCCTTCTACAACACCTTCACCGGCCGCTGCCCCACCTCGCTGCTGCCGCCGGGGCGGCACCCCGGGACGGTGCAGGTGAGCCGGGATCCGGCGACCGGCGACGTGTACGCGTTGCGGGCGGCCGGGTTCGCGTCGGTGCAGTTCCATCCGGAGTCGATCCTGACCGAGGACGGGGTGGGCATCCTGCGGGAACTGCTGCGGGTCCTGCCGCAGCCGGGCGCGGCGCGGGTGCTCTCGGCCGTCGGCGTCGACTCCCGAAGCTAACCAGGACGTGTATTATCCAGGTTATGCGGATGAGCGAGCAGGTCGAGTGGGGGTTGCACTGCTGCCTCACCCTCGCCTGGATCGGCGGCGAACACCCGATGCCCGCCGTCCGGCTCGCCGAGTGGTTCGAGCTGCCTCCGGCCTACCTCACCAAGTGCCTCCAAGCCCTGACCAGGGCCGGCATCCTCCAGTCGGTGCCCGGCGCGCGCGGCGGGTTCCGGCTCGCCCGCCAACCGGCGGACGTGACGGTGATGGACGTGACGGTGGCGATCGAGGGGGCCGACAACCCGTTCCGGTGCACCGAGATCCGCCAGCGCGGCGCGGGGGTCGACCCCTCCGCGCCGGAGTTCCGCACCCCGTGCGCCATCAGCACCGTCATGCACCGCGCCGACCTGGCCTGGCGACGCGAGCTGGCCGGCCACACCCTGGCCGACCTGCTCGCCTCGGCACCGCCGGAGGCGGCCGAACGCACCCGTCGCCGCTACGCGCTGCTGCGCGGCTGACGCCCCGCCCGTCACCGCCGCGACCGCCGACCGACCGTCGGCCCGCGCACCCGCCGACCACCGGTCCACCCGCGACCGGCCGGGGCCATCCTCGACCGCAGCACCGGTCGCCGGGCCGGACGGACCCCCGCCGCCGGCCCGGTGGTCGTCCACACCCGAATCCCGTGCCCGGCGCGCTCCGCCGCGCCGCCGCATGCCCTCCCGCATCCGGAGACCCCATGTCCCACCTGCACACCCGCACCGGCCCGGAGCCGGCCACCACCGCCGGGCCCGGCCGGGGCCTGCGCTTCACCCTGATCCTCGCGGCCGGCACCTTCGCCGTCGGCACCGACGCGTTCGTGGTCGCCGGGCTGCTCCCCGACATGGCCGCCGCGCTGCGCGTCTCCACCGCCGCCGCCGGGCAGTCGGTGACGGTCTTCTCCATCTCGTACGCGGTCCTGGCCCCGGTGCTGTCCACGCTGACCGCCCGGCTGCCACGCCGTACCCTGCTCGTCACCGCGTTGCTGGTGCTCGCCGCCGGCAACCTGGTCTCGGCCGTCGCCGACACACTGCCGGTGCTGATCGTCGGCCGGATCGTCGCCGCCGCCGGTGCCGCCGCGTACACCCCGAACGCGGGTGCGGCCGGCGCCTCCCTGGTGTCACCGGCGCTGCGCGGACGGGCCCTCGCGGTGGTGATCGGCGGGCTCACCGTCGCCACCGCGCTGGGCGTCCCGCTGGGTGGGCTGACCGGCCAGTGGCTCGGCTGGCGGGCGGCGCTCGTCGCGGTGGCCCTGCTCGCGCTGGCCGTGGCGGTGGCCGTCCGGTTGGTGATGCCCGCGCTGCCCGGCGCGGCGGCGGTGCCGCTGCGCGCCCGGTTGACCGCGCTGCGCCGGCCGGGCGTGCTCGCCGTGCTGCCGCTCACCGTGATCGGCATGGCCGCCGCCTACACGGTGTACGCCTTCGCGGTGCCCACCCTCGGCGCGCTCGGCGTCAGCGCGTACCAGGTCAACCTGATGCTGCTGGTCTACGGGGCGGGTGCGTTCGCCGGCAACGTCGCCTCCGGCTACGCCACCGACCGGTGGGGCGCGGTGCCGGTGCTGGTGGTCGGGTACGCCGCGATGGTCGTCGCACTGGGCGTGCTCGGCGCGCTCAGCACCGCCGGGTCCGCGCCGATCCTCCTGGTCGGACTGCTCGTCGGCGCGTGGGGTGCGGCGAGCTGGTGTCAGACCCCGGCCCAGCAGCACCGCCTGATCGCCGCCGCGCCGCAGCAGGCCCCACTGGTGGTGTCGCTGAACTCGTCGGCCATCTACCTCGGCATCGGCCTCGGCACCACCGTCGGCGGGGCGACCCTCACCTCCGGCGTGCCCACCATGTACGCCCTCGGCGCGGCCGGGGCGGTGCTGGCCCTACTGGTGCTCCACCTCGGACAGCGGATCACCGGGCGCACCCCGGCGGTGACGTCGTGACCGGCCGGGTCCCCGCCGCCCGACCGACGCCGGGTGCGGGCTGGTCGGCCCCGCCGGCACCCCGGTCCGGCGCGACGGACACCACGACCGCCGCGTACGTGGACCGCACCGGGCCCGCCGAGACGATCCGGGTCGGCCCGCTGCCCGCGCCCGAACCGACGCCGACCGAGGTGCTGGTCAGGGTCGAGGCGAGCCCGGTGAACCGGGTGGACACCTTCGTCCGGTCCGGCGCGTTCCGCACCCCGCTGACCTTCCCGTTCGTCATCGGACGGGACCTGGCCGGCACGGTGCTGCGGGTCGGTGCGGCCGTCACCGGTTTCGTGCCGGGGGACCGGGTGTGGTGCAACAGCATGGGTCACGCCGGCCGGCCCGGTGCCGCCGCCGGGCGGGTGGCGGTGCCCGCCGACCGGCTCTACCCGGTGCCGGCCGGGGTGGACCCGTTGGCCGCGGTGGCGGTGGCGCATCCGGCGGCCACCGCCTACCTCGCCCTGGTCACCCACGCCCGGGTCCGGCCGGGTGAGGTGGTGCTGGTGATCGGCGCGGGCGGCAACGTGGGCAGCGCCGCGGTCACCCTGGCCCGCGCCGCCGGGGCCCGGGTCGTGGCCACCGCGCACCCCCGCGACGCCGACCACTGCGCCGGCCTCGGCGCGGAGCCGGTGGTCGACTACCGGGACGCCGACTGGGCCGCGCAGGTCCGCCGGGCCTGCCCGTCCGGGGTGGACGTGGTACTCGACGCGGCCGGGGTCAACGACCTGACCAGCACCGTCGGCCTGCTCGCCCCCCGTGGCCGGGTGCTGGTGCTGGCCGGCCTGGGCACCACCCCGACGCTGCCCGCCGGTGAGTTGTACCTGCGTGACGGCGCGGTGCTGGGCTTCGTGATCTCGCACGCCACCGTCACCGAACTGGCCGACGCGGCGCGGGCGATCAACGCGTTGCTGGCCGACGGCCGGCTGCGGGCCCGCACCGTCGAGACGCTCCCGCTGGCCGCCGCCGCCGAGGCGCACCGCCGCGTCGAGGACGGCCTGCACGGGGTACGCACCCTCCTGCTGCCCACCCCACCCTGACCGTCGCCGGACCGGCCGGGCGGGCGGATCGGGTCGGCCGGCCCGGGTCGGCGGGCCGTCGTGCTGCCCTGCCGGGACGGCGGTCGGCGACGCCGGCCCGCCCGCGCGGTCAGCGGCGCAGGCCCACCCCGGCGTAGCCGTGGGAGATCCGCTCCCGGGGTTCCCCGTCGGGTCGCCACTCGGCCACCCGGACCAGCCCCGGATCGACCAGGTCGTAGCCGTCGAAGAAGCGCAGCACGTCGGCGTGCGGACGGGGCAGCAGCGGAGCGCTGCTGCGCTGGTAGACCGCCTGCCCCTGCCGGGTGGGCAGCGGCGGGGCGCCGTCGGCGGTGAGGTGGGAGACGACCAGCGGGCTACCGGGAACGGTCGCGTCCCGCAGCCGGGCCACGGCGGCCCACGGCTGCTCGGCGTCGGTGACGAAGTGCAGCACCGCCACCAGCAGCACGGCCACCGGCCGGTCGAAGTCGATCGCCGCCCGCACGTCGGGGTGGGCCAGCAGCTCGTCCGGCCGGCGCAGGTCACCGTGGACGACTGTGGTCCGCCCGTCGGCCGGCAGCAGCCGTCGGGCGTGCGTGACGGCGACCTCGTCGTAGTCGACGTAGACCACCGTCGAGTCGGGGGCGACCTGACGGACGATCTCGTGCACGTTGCCCTGGGTGGGCAGCCCGGCGCCGATGTCGAGGAACTGGCGTACGCCCAGCTCGGCGGCGTGCCGGACGGCCCGGCGCAGGAAGTGCCGGTTGGCCTGGGCGGCGATCCCGGTGTCCGGGAAGATCCGCAGGATCTGCTCGGCGGCGGCCCGGTCGGCGGCGAAGTTGTGGCACCCGCCGAGGTAGTAGTCGTACATCCGGGCCACGTTCGGTCCCAGCTCGGCGTCGGTCGGCGCGGTCACCGGTCCTCTCCCTCCACTCGCGTCGTCGCTGCGGGACGACCCACCGCCGGGCGGCGGGCACCCCGCGCCCTGATGTCTAGCACCCGGGGCGACGACATGTTGACCCCCCGTGTCGGCGAGCCGGCAGCACACGACCGTCACCTGCCGGTATGACGGTGACACCGACTGTCGGCGAGGAGGCATCCGATGAACACTGCCCGGGAGACCGTGGAGGTGGACCCGGCCCTGTTCCGGGCCGTGTACGACTCACCCGCCTCGCTGCCGGGGCGGCACCGCTGGACCACCCCGGAACACGACGTACGCCGGCTGGAGAAGCTGCTCGGGATGCCGGCGCAGAGCATCGGCGCGCCCCTGTGGGTCAGCGGCGACGAACCGGACTGCCCCAAGTGCGGACGCCGGGCCACCTGGCTGGACATCGTCGCCTCGGCCCTCAAGGGGGTGCACGATCCACTGATGATCGCCACCGTGATCCTCGGCGACCGCCGGTACGTCAACACCGAGATCCCGGACGCGATCGCCGGGGTGCACTGCCTCGACTGCCACACCCCGGTCACCGGCCTCCGCAGCTTCAAGTGCCACAACTGGGCGTACGCCTTCGAGGAGCTGGCGGTGGTGCGGGAGCGGATGCGGGGCGGGTCAGGCCCGGCGGGCGGGCCGCCGACCGTGCGGTGACGGCGGTTCCGGCCCCGGGTCGGGCACCTGCGGCAGGGGCCGGCTGACCGCCGCCGCGCCGGTGACCGTGACCGGCTCCCCGGCGTGCCGCAGGTCGACCGTCGTCTCCGGGTCGGCGTCGGGCAGCTCGTAGCGGGCCCCGTCGCGGGTCAGCGTGACCCGTAGCCGCTGCCCGTGCCAGCGCAGGTGGAAGGCGAGCCGGTCGATCCGGGCCGGCAGCCGGGGGTCGAACGAGAGCACCCCGGTGTCGTCGCGCAGCCCGCCGAAACCCTCCACCGCCGCCGTCCACGCCCCGGCCAGGGCCGCCAGGTGCAGCCCGTCGCTGGTCTTGTCGCCGAGGTCGGCGAGGTCGTGCAGCGCCGCCTCGGCGAACAGGTCGTACGCCAGGTCGAGGTGGCCCAGTTCGGCGGCGAGCACCGCCTGGGAGCCGGCGGACAGCGACGAGTCGCGGACGGTGCGGGCCTGGTAGTAGGCGAAGTTGCGGGCCTTTTCCTCGGCGGTGAACTCCCCCGGGCAGCGTTGCATGGCCAGCACCAGGTCGGCCTGCTTGACCACCTGCCGCCGGTACAGCTCCAGGTAGGGGTAGTGCAACAGCAGCGGGTAGTCGTCGTCGGTCATCGCCGCGAAGTCCCACTCGGGTTGCTCGGTGAAACCGGCCGCCTGCTGGTGCACGCCGCGCTTGCGGTCGTAGGGCAGGTGCACCGCGTCGGCGGCGGCCCGCCAGCCGGAGATCTCCGCCGGGTCGACGCCGAGCGCGGCGGCCCGCTCCGGATGCCCTTCGGCGGCGTCGGCGGCGCCCCGCAGGTTGCGCCGGACCATCAGGTTGGTGAAGACGTTGTCGTCGACCAGGGCGGCGTACTCGTCGGGGCCGGTGATCCCGGTGACGTGGAACGCGCCGTCGTCGGACCAGTGGCCGTAACCGGCCCACAGCCGGGCCGTCTCCACCAGCAGTTCCAGCCCGGTGTCGGCGAGGAACTCCTGGTCCCCGGTGGCCGTGACGTAGCGCAGCACCGCGTC